>NZ_JACFSE010000039.1:0-290 GCF_016100545.1 Gilliamella sp. W8128 | reverse complement strand
GTGACCACTTGCGTGGTCGCCGCGGGAGATTGTAAAGAGGGTTGGCGCCAACCCTCTTAACTCGGACGTAATCGCCGTATAGAAACAACCGCAAAACAACAAAACGTCCGAAACTCAAAGAATAAAAATTTTGAGGAAAGGGGTTTTTAAAGCCTAAAATCCGCCAAAAGTTTCTTCGAAATTGGTTTTAAGGGCGTAATTAAAGCGTAATATTACATTCACCTTTACAAAAGTTAACAATTAAACCATCAAAAAAAGTTGCATGGTTTTTTGCAATCACTATACTTTTA
>NZ_JACFSE010000038.1:0-299 GCF_016100545.1 Gilliamella sp. W8128 | reverse complement strand
GCACCGGCTGTGATTTGTTCCTGACAAAACACAGCCTTGCCAAACATCCCTGTTTGCCATGCTAAGCTCTCTCAGTTGTCAGCACTTTGCGAATGTCGCAAAATGAGAAGCATCAAACTAATTAATAAAAATAAATTTTTATTATTGGAACTAGTTGATGTTATAACTAACGTTAACGATTTATTGGATGGATTTTGGGCTTTAAAAACCCCTCTCCTCAAAATTTTTTGGTTGTTTGAGTTTCGGACGTTTTGTTGTTTTGTGGTTGTTTCTATACGGTGATTACGTCCGAGTTAAGA
>NZ_JACFSE010000037.1:0-303 GCF_016100545.1 Gilliamella sp. W8128 | reverse complement strand
GTGGTCGCCGCGGGAGATTGTAAAGAGGGTTGGCGCCAACCCTCTTAACTCGGACGTATTCACCGTATAGAAATAACCGCAAAACTGCAAACGTCCGAAACTCAAAGAATTAAAAAATAAACAACCAAAAAAAATTGAGGAAAGGGGTTTTTAAAGCCAAAATCCCGCCAATAAATCGTTAACGTTAGTTATAACATCAGCTATTACTGATAATAAACGTTTATTTTGGCAAATAAGTTTGGTGTATTTAATTTAGCGACATTCGCAATGTGCTGACAACTGAGTGAGGTTAGCATGGCAAAC
>NZ_JACFSE010000004.1:0-282543 GCF_016100545.1 Gilliamella sp. W8128 | reverse complement strand
CCGAACTCAGAAGTGAAACGCCGTAGTGCCGATGGTAGTGTGGGTATTACCCATGTGAGAGTAGGGTGCCGCCAGACTTTTAAATTTTATATATACATACCAAATACGGTGGAGCGGTAGTTCAGTTGGTTAGAATACCTGCCTGTCACGCAGGGGGTCGCGGGTTCGAGCCCCGTCCGTTCCGCCACCTTTTCTAGGGGCGTAGTTCAATTGGTAGAGCACCGGTCTCCAAAACCGGGTGTTGGGAGTTCGAGACTCTCCGCCCCTGCCATAAATAAAGATGTTTTGTTCTAAATTTAATCACTTATTCAAATTTCTTTACATAAATAAAAAAATTTTGTTTACAGATTTACTTTGTCAATTATAATTCCCGCCCAACAATATTTATAATCTAGAGGATATAACATGGCTGAGAGTTTTGTAAGTCAACAACGTTTTTTTGATAATAAGAATTATCCAAGAGGTTTTTCTCGTCATGGTGATTTTACTATTAAAGAAGCTCAGATCTTAGAAAAATATGGTTGTGCTTTTAGAGATCTTGATACAGAAGCTAAAAAGCCAGCTACTCCAGAAGAAAAATCTTTTGTTGCGGTTTGTAAAGGGAAAAAAGAGCCATCTACTGATTATGAAAAAGCGTGGATAAAGTACCTTTCTAAAATTAATAAGCCAAAACGTTTTCACACATTATCAGGAGGAAAACCTCAAGTTGATGTAAGTGATGATTTTGTTGATAGTGATGATTAATGCTTTAGCCAATATTTTTGTGCAGTTGAATTAATAAACGATCCATAGAACGATAACTCAGTGCTTCTGAAATATGTTTTCGTTCTATGTTTTTTGAATTGTCTAAGTCAGCAATAGTACGCGATACTTTTAATATCCGATGCCACGCTCTAGCAGAGAGACCTAACTTGATTAAAGCCTGCTCCAAATAATTATTGTCTTCATCACTTAGTAGGCAATGTATTTGAATTTCTTTTGGTGATAATTGACTGTTTAATTTGTTATTTCTTGTCATTTGAATCTTTCTTGTATCAATAACTCTTTTTTTTACTATTTCAGTTGGCTCTGTTGCTGTAGCCTTTTGACTTAATGTGCCTCTTGGTAGTAATGGTACTTCAATAGAAATATCAAACCGATCTAAAAATGGCCCAGATAGCCTATTTAAGTAACGTATTATTTGTTGTGGTGTTGTTCTGTTATGAGTGCCTTGATAATGACCTGTGGGACTTGGATTCATTGCTGCTATGAGTTGAAACTTTGCTGGAAATTTTATTTTTGCATTAGCCCTTGAAATAACTATTTCACCTGACTCAATGGGTTCTCTTAATGCATCTAAAACTTTACGGTTAAACTCTGGTAATTCATCTAAAAATAAAACCCCATTATGTGCTAATGAGATTTCGCCTGGTCTTGGAATTGATCCACCTCCTACTAGTGCAGCAGCTGATGCACTGTGATGTGGTGATCTAAATGGCCTTGTTCGCCAATTCTTTATTGAACCATTTGAGTTAACTAGGCTTGCAATTGCTGCACTTTCTAGTGCTTCATCATCTGATAATGGTGGTAATAATGACGTTAATCGTGTTGCTAACATTGTTTTTCCTGTTCCTGGTGGTCCTATCAATAATAGATTATGTCCACCAGCTGCAGCGATTTCTAATGCTCTTTTAGCATGTTCTTGTCCAATTACATCTTGTAGATTAGCGAGTTGATTATTTTCTTCTTGATATTGTCTATATTCGACTGATGATAAGTTAATTTCATTATATAAATATTGACATAATTCCAGTAAATTATGCGTAATTAAAGTATGATTTTGATGAATTAACGATATTTCAGATTGATTCTCTGCTGAAATAATTAGAGTTCGATTATTTTTTTTAGAAGACAAAGCTGCGGGAATCGCCCCTTTTACTGCCTTAATTTCGCCCGAAAGAGCTAATTCACCTAAAAACTCATATTTAGCAAGGTGATCCATTGGTATTTGTTCTGTTGCTGCAAGAATAGCAATAGCTATAGGTAAATCAAACCGACTTCCTTCTTTAGGAAGATCGGCAGGAGATAAATTAACGGTTATTTTCTTTGCTGGAAATGTAAAACCACTATTGATAATAGCACTTCTAACACGGTCTTTGGATTCTTTTACTGTTGCTTCTGGTAGGCCAACAAGCACAAAACCAGGTAAACCATTACTAATATGTACTTCGACGTTAATTTGAGGTGCTTGTATACCAATAGAGGCTCTTGTATAAATGATTGCGAGTGACATAATTTATCGTCATTAATTTGAGATTTTTAGCACTTTATTAATAATTCTAGAATGTGCATAAATTTATGACTAAAAATGCGTGTTCGTTCGCAAAAAATTTCCTAATTTTGTTACTACTTCAATTTTTTGTTCTTATAAAGAATTTAGAAATAAATAGTGATATAAAAAATAAACAAGTGTTGCTTAATACAACAGAAGGGCCTGTTGGGGTGTCATAAAATAATGAAAATAGTATGCCACCAATGATTGAGATCATACCGATTAATATTGCAATGATTGCCATTGAATCAGGATTTTTAGCATAGTATTTTGCAGTAGCTGCTGGGATGATTAACAGTGCTGTAATTATCAAAGCGCCAACAAATTTCATAGCAATACCTATCGTTAATGCTAATAGTATGGTTAGAATAAATTTTGTTATTGGTACATTAATTCCATGACTAAATGCTAATTCTTCACTAACCGTAATAAATAAAAAATGATTCCACCGCCATATTAGCAATAATCCAATTGTTACTACACAAATGACTATTTGGTAAACATCAAACATTGTTATAGATAAAAGATCACCAAATAGATAGCCCATTAAATCAATACGTATATTATTCATTAAACTTATTACAACTAAACCCAATGAAAGAGCGCTATGCGCTAAAATACCCAGTAAAGTATCAACAGGAAGTTGCTTTTGAGATTCTAACCATAATAATCCAATAGCTAATATCAATGTTACTAAAATAATGGCATAAAATAGATTGATATTTAAAAGAAAACCAAAAGCTACCCCTAATAATGCAGCGTGAGATAAAGTATCACCAAAATAGGACATTCTTCGCCAAACAACAAATGTGCCTAAAGGTCCTGTCAAACAGGTTAAGCTTAATCCTGCCAGTAAAGAGGGTAACAGTAACTCTATCATTATTTTTTTCCTAGTTGGTCAGGTAATATAATTTTTTGATCATGTTGATGCTGATGTTGGCAAAAATCATGATCATGATTGTGATGATGTTTATATAAAGCAATTTGTGATGCACCATGTTGTCCAAAAAGCGAAATAAACTCTGGATCATTTGAAACACTTGCTGGTGTTCCTGAACAACAAATATGGTGGTTTAAACAAATTACCTCATCAGTTTTTGCCATGACTAGATGTAGATCATGTGAAACCATTAATACACCACAGTTAAACTCATTTTTTGCATCAATAATTAAATCATATAACAGTACCTGTCCATTAACATCAACGCCTTGTGTCGGTTCATCAAGAATGAGTAACTTTGGACGTTTGGCTAATGCTTGTGCTAAAAGAACTCGCTGTAGTTCACCACCTGATAGTTGATGCATGGATCGATCTATCAAATATTCGGCCTTGACTAATGATAATGTTTTATGGATATCTATTTCACTTAACTGTTTATTTAACCGCATAAAACGTTTTACATTAATCGGTAAAGTTGGATTTAAGTTTATGGATTGAGGAACATAGCCAATAGTTAAATCAGATGCACGTTTAATGGTACCAGTGGTTGGTTGAATTAAACCTAAGATAATTTTGACAAGTGTTGATTTACCAGCGCCATTTGGTCCTAATATTGTAATAATTTGATTTAAATTAACCGTTAATGAAATATCATATAATATTTTCTGGTTATTTATTTCAATGGAAACATTATCAAGTGACATTAATTGCGTCATGATATTATTAGTCCTTGCTGGTCAATATGTTATGTTATATTATAACAATATTCTGGTTTATTCCATCATATTTTATAAATATTGGATGATAAAGTGAAAAATTCTATTAATAGTACTATAAAGTTTATCCGTTTTTTTTTATTAGCTTTTTTATTTATTTTCGGGCTAATAGCTAATGCCAATGCGACAATAATTTCTTCAGTAAGACCTATTGGATTTATTACCGAAGCAATCGCATCAGGTGTAATAGATACTGATATATTATTACCGGATGGTGCTTCACCACACACTTATTCATTGAAACCTTCCGATTTAATTAAAATCAAAAATGCAGACTTAATAATTTGGATTGGTGAGGATATGGAAACTTTTATGCCAACTGTATTAAAAAATATTGATCACCATAAACAAATAGAATTAATGGATGTTGGCGAAATTAAAAACTTACTCCGCACAAACCATGAAGAAGATACACATCATGATATGCACGCAGATGATGAGCATCATGGTGAATATGATGAACATATTTGGCTTTCTCCTACTATTGCTAAAATCATTGCTAAATCAATTCATGATAAGCTGCTTGATTTATACCCCAATAAAGCGGCAATACTTGACTTAAATCTAGACAAATTCATTACAAATTTATCAGAAACGGAACAAAACATTGCAAAAAAACTAATTAACGTCCAAAATAGGGGCTATTTTGTGTTTCATGATGCTTATGGCTATTTTGAATCATATTTCGGATTAAAAAATCTAGGAAGTTTTACCATAAATCCAGCAGTACAACCTGGTGTTCAAAAAGTTTATGCAATTCAAAAAGAGTTAGCTGAACACCAAGCGGTCTGTGTTTTTAGAGAGCCACAGTTTAGCCCTGCAATAATTAAAAAGATAGTGAATGGTACGGATGTTCGAATTGGTGAGTTAAATCCATTAGGGACAGGTATCCCTATAACAAAAGATTCATATTCACACTTTTTATTTGCATTGACACAAGAACTGTTGGATTGTTTAGATGAAAAATAATTTAGATAATAGATAGTTAAGGTTAATTTTGGTACGGCAGATTAAATCCTCTGATATTGAAAAAAATAATTTGAAAATTCCTTATTTTTCAATATTGGGAGTCCTTGTTGCTGTGATTTTAGTAACTATATTGTGGCGTCCTTTAAATTTAGATCGTACAGAGTATGTTCCTTTAAATTCACAAGCGCAAACCACAGTGACAGATACATCAACATCATCAGTTGTTATTGGTGATGGCCGAGTAGATATGGTTGGTGATAAATCAAAATCAGAAAACGTCACTGAATCGTCCGATGTTCCAGAAGATGCTATAGCTAAAGATGAATTAGACGATATTGCTGAAGAAAAAGATAACACCGTACAATATACTATTTCACGTGGAGATACATTACACGATATTTTAGTTCGTTATAATGTTAATCGAAATGATATTTCACAACTAACCAGTAAATTTAAACAGCTCGCCAATTTAAGAATAGGGCAACAAGTGAGTTGGACAACTGATGACAACCATAATTTATTAACTTTCAATTGGACAATATCAAGTAATAACGTTCGAATTTTTGAAAAGTCAGGCAATAAATTTATAGAAAGTTCTGAAACTATAGAAGGTACATCTGAAAATGTTGTCATTACTGGAGATCTTAAAACGAGTTTTGTTGCTGATGCACGTAAAGCCGGTCTAACTGGCAATGAAATTGGTATTATTACCCGAGCCTTGCAATGGCGCTTGGATTTTCGCCGTTTAAAAGTCGGAGATAAATTTGCCGTATATTTGTCACGAGAAATGCATGGTAAAAGATTATCTAAAAGCAAACTTCTTGGTGTTCGAATTAAAAATGGAACTAAAGATTATTACGCTATTTTGGCTGATGATGGTAAATACTATGATATTAATGCGAGTAGTTTGTCGCAAAGTTTTTTCCGTTATCCTTTGGCGAAGCAAGCTCGCGTATCATCAGGATTTAATCCTCGCCGTTTAAATCCTGTTACAGGCATCGTTACTCCGCATAATGGTGTTGATTTTGCTGTGTCTCGGGGAACACCTGTTTTATCAGTTGGTAATGGTGAGGTCGTTATTGCTAAATATAGTGGTTCTGCTGGTAATTATGTGGCTATTCGACACGGTAGGCAATATATGACAGCTTATATGCATCTGGATAAAATTTTAGTAAAACCAGGGCAACAAGTTAAGCAAGGCGATAAAATTGGGTTGTCCGGTAATACTGGGCGTTCAACAGGACCTCATTTGCATTTTGAATTACATATCAATAACAAACCGGTTAATCCATTAACTGCTAGTTTGCCAATTAATGAAGGTTTGACTGGTAAATCTAAAAAAGCATTTATTGAAAAAGTTAAAAATATTAAACCTAAACTTAACTTTTAACTGATTTTGTCTTCAAATTCATTATTTAAACTAAAAATTCTTATTCGAAAGAAGGCCAATGCGTCAGTAAAAAGTTGTGCTATCATAAGGTAATTTTATTTAAAATAAATATCGGGTGTAGTTTGAACAAACCAACGAAAAAGACATCTACTAAAAAAGCTTCGAAGAAAAATAACAAATCATGGTGGCGCCGTATCTGGTGGTTGCTATTTAAGTTATTTCTTATATTTGTTGCAGTAACTGTTGTTTATGGGATTTATTTAGATCAACAAATTAAAGAACGGATCGATGGTAATGTCTGGGAATTACCGGCTGCTGTATATGGTCAAATTGTTGATCTTGAACCTGATAGTGATTATAGTCTTAGTGATGTTGTTACTTTGTTAAAAGGTGCACAATATCGTCAGCAAGATAGTAAAGCAACACGTCCTGGTGAATTTATTGTCCAAAACGATGCTGTTGAAATCTATCGACGACCATTTACTTTTCCTGATGGTGAAGAACAAGCTTTTCGAGTTAGAATAACTTTTTATGATAACAGAATTGATCGTATATCTAATTTAGATACCGGCCGTGACTTTGGCTTACTTAAAATTGATCCTAAATTAATAACTATGATGCATTCACCTAACGGTGAACAACGACTTTTTGTTCCGTTGAAAGAGTTTTCTGATTCGTTAATAAAAACCTTAATTGCAACTGAAGATAAACGTTTTTATGACCATCATGGTGTAAGTTTATACTCAATTGGACGGGCTATTTTTGTCAATTTGACCACTGGCCGAACAGAAGGTGGCAGCACATTAACACAACAAACGGTTAAAAACTTATTTTTGACCAATGAAAGAAGCTTAAGCCGTAAAATACGTGAAGCATATATGGCTATAATTTTAGATGCTCGTTATAGTAAAGAACGTATTTTAGAACTTTATCTAAATGAGGTTTATCTAGGGCAAGCTGGTAGTGAAGAGATACATGGTTTCCCATTAGCGAGTCTTTATTACTTTGGCCGCCCAGTTAATGAATTGACATTAGATCAACAAGCTGTATTAGTGGGGATGGTAAAAGGTGCTTCATACTATAATCCTTGGACTCAACCACAACAAGTGATTGAACGTCGTAATGTTGTCTTAAAGCTTGCTGAACAGCAAGGGATTATTGATGAGGAGTTATTCAACTTACTTAGTCAGCGTCCACTTTCCGTTTTACCAAAAGGGGGAGTAATATCTCCACAACCAGCATTTATGCAAGTGGTGCGTAGTGAGCTGAGAAAACAGTTAGGCGATAAAGCAGATCATCTTTCTGGTATGAAAATTTTTACCACCTTTGATCCGGTTGCTCAAGCTGCAGCTGAACAATCCGTAACCAATGAAATTGAAAATTTACGCAAATCGACGAATAAAGATTTACAAACGGCAATGGTCATTGTCAGTCGTGAAACTGGTGAAATTCGTGCAATTATTGGTAGTGCTGAACCTCGTTATCCTGGTTATAACCGCGCGTGGTTGACAAGGCGAGCAATTGGTTCACTTGCAAAACCATCAACTTACTTAACAGCATTAGGTCAACCGGGGCGTTATCAGCTTAATAGTTGGCTTGATGATAGTCCATTATCAATAAAGTTGGATAATGGTACTTATTGGCAACCAAAGAATTTTGACCGCAAGTTTCGCGATAAAGTGATGTTAATTGATGCGTTAGCCCTTTCGCTTAATGTCCCTACCGTTAATTTAGGGATGGGATTAGGTTTAGATGCAACCAAAAATACTTTACAAGCACTGGGTGTGCCAGAAGATCGTATTCCGAATTTACCATCACGATTATTAGGTGCACTAGAGTTAACACCTTTAGAAACAGCACAGATGTTCCAAACTATTTCCAATAATGGTCAACGGTCACCACTAACAATTTTAAGATATGTATTGTCCGATAAGGGCGAACTTGTTTATCAAAATTACCCACAGCAAATTCAAGCGGTTTCTCAACAATCTGCTTATTTGACGACTTATGCTATGCAACAAGTAGTTGAATCAGGAACATCGCGCTCGTTAAAAGCTAAATATGGATCATTTAATTTAGCCGCGAAAACTGGGACTAGTAATGATTCTCGTGATAGCTGGTTTACCGGAATTGATGGTAAAAATGTTGCGGTAGTTTGGATAGGTCTTGATGATCATTCTCCGATGAAATTAACGGGTGCAACAGGTGCCTTAAAAATATATAGTGAATACTTACAAAATAATCCGCCAAAAAGGTTACAACTTCCCGTACCGCAAAATATATTTATGGTACCTATTGATAGTAATGGTCAATGGCAGTGTAATGGTGGTGGTGTACGTAGTTTACCTGCATGGACAATCAATCCTCAAAGTTTATGTTCGGCTAGTCCTCAGGCTGTATCTAATCAACAAGCACCAAGTTGGGTGACTGACATGTTAAATAATTAAATGAGGTTATCATATGCCTGAATTACCTGAAGTTGAGACGAGTCGACGAGGTATTTTACCTTATTTAAAAGGCCAAACTATCGCGCAGATTATTGTCCGAAACTCAAAACTTCGTTGGCCTATTGATACGGCTATTTCTGGTGCTAAAGGTCAAGTTATAGTAGATATTAAAAGGCGTGCCAAATATCTACTGTTACAACTGACACATGATTGGATTGTCATACATTTGGGAATGTCAGGTAGTTTACGCATATTAGAATCATACCAAGAACCAGCTAAACATGATCATGTCGATTTAGTATTAGCGAATGGAGTGATATTAAGATATACCGATCCAAGACGTTTTGGATCATGGCTATGGACCCACACTATTGATGAATTAACTCAATTGAAGCACTTAGGGCCAGAGCCACTTAGTGATAACTTTTCAGCTAATTATTTATTTGAAAAAGCTAACAATCGAAAAATACCAATTAAAAGTTGGATTATGGATAATCATATTGTCGTTGGTGTTGGTAATATTTATGCTTCAGAATCATTGTTTTTGGCAAAAATTAATCCAAATCGAAAAGTTAGTAGCTTAACATTAGTTGAATATGAACGATTAGTTACAGCAATTAAGCTGGTACTTACAAAATCTATAGAGCAAGGAGGAACGACACTTAAAGATTTTGTTCAATCTGATGGTAAACCGGGGTATTTTGTCCAGAACCTTCAAGTATATGGCCGAGAAGGTGAGAAATGCTTAATTTGTCAATCTAATATTAAGTCTAATAGAATAGGACAACGTAATACATTTTATTGTGAAACCTGCCAAAAATAATAGATAAATTTAATTATATTTTTCTTTTCTAACAATTGTTTTAATTATTGATAGTAATATAAATTCAACTCTTTTTAGTTATCAATCATATAAAAATACTTATTAATCTCTTTTCACTTAGTTTATTTCGGAATAGTATAGATAATAAACAATTTATTTATGGAATCAAAAAGAATATAATAGTATCAATTAAAAAATCTTTTTTACTCAAAAGGCTATGGACTTGTTACACAATATCGGCTATCTTTCTCGCTGTAAAATTAACTATATTTTGTAAAGCATAGTATCTATTTTAAATTAATTATAATGTTTTAATTTTAAAATACTTTTCTTTATATGGGGTTAAGTTTATTTTAACCTAGTGTATTTCGCTTTGATTAAGGAATTTAAGATGATCAAATTTGCTTCTCGCTTTTTGATAGCTTGTTTTGTTTTATTATCAACAATGATGGCTACAGCTGAAGTTAAGATTGTAATTACTGATGGCGTCAGTTCGGCCAAACCAATTGCTGTCGTACCATTTAAATGGACTGGTAGCGGAGAGCCTCCCCAACTTGTAGATAATATTGTCGCATCTGACTTACGTAATAGTGGTAAATTTAATCCTATTGACGTCGCAGCAATGCCACAAAAACCAACTACAGCATCAGAAGTTAATCCTGGCGTTTGGAGTAATATGGGTATTTCTGCTGTTGTAGTAGGATCAATTCAACCAGATGTGTCGGGGAAATATCTTATAACTTATCAACTAATTGATACAGTTGATCGACCAGGTTCAGTATTAGCAGAAAACCAATTCTCTATAGAGCAACGTTGGTTACGTTATGCCTCTCATACTGCAAGTGATGAAATCTTTGAAGCATTAACCGGTATTAGAGGTGCATTTAGAACACGTATTGCTTATGTGGTAAAAAATAATAAAGGACCTTATACCCATGAATTGCGTGTATCAGATTATGATGGTTATGATCAAATTACAGTACATCGTTCTAAAGAGCCATTAATGTCGCCAACATGGTCTCCTGATGGTAAAAAATTAGCTTACGTAACTTTTGAAAGTGGCCGTTCTGCTCTTGTATTAAAGACTTTAGATAGTGGTGCAGTTGAAACTATTGCTTCATTCCCTCAACATAATGGTGCGCCAGCATTTTCGCCTGATGGTAGTAAATTAGCTTTTGCTTTGTCAAAAGGGGGCAGTTTAAATTTATATATGATGAATTTGAGTTCTAAAAAAATTACCCAAATTACATCAGGACGTAGCAATGATACAGAACCTTCTTGGATGCCAGATAATCAGACCATAGTTTATACCTCTGACCAGGCTGGACGTCCGCAACTTTATTCAATTAATATTGGTAGTGGAGCATCGCAAAGGGTAACTTGGGATAATACCCAAAATCAAAATGCTCGTGTATCTCCAGACGGCAAGTTTATTGCTGTAATTTCTACTAATAATGGTGAGCAACATATTACTCGATATGATGTAGAAACTAATACATATCAAAGATTAACCGATACTTTTTTAGATGAAACACCGAGTATTGCTCCAAATGGCACTATGATTATCTACAGTTCTTCACAAGGTTTGGGTACAATTTTAAATCTTGTTTCTACTGATGGTAATTTTAAAGCAAGGTTACCAGCAACGGATGGGCAAGTGAAATTCCCTTCTTGGTCACCTTATTTATAAGAACGGCTAAATTTTAGGCAATAATGACATTATTAAAATTGTGTAAATGTTAAGGTCGTTATAATATATACTTCTAATCTTTCTAGTTAGTAACCGTGCGTTACTTTGAAGTTGGTTAGATGTATAAAAAAATAAGTAAAATTTATTTAAAAACAAAGGAGTTAATACAATGCAATTTTCTAAATTTCTTAAAGTAGCCGCGGTTGCTTTACCATTAATCGCTGTAACTGCATGTTCATCAAACAGTAGCAGTAAAGCAGGCGGTAACGGTGCTTTATCAAAAGAAGCTTTAGAGCAACTTCAAAAACTACAACAAATTAACACTGTTTATTTTGATTATGATAAATACAATGTTAAATCAGAATATGAAACATTGTTAAATGCACATGCTGTATTTATTCGTTCAACTAACTTAAATGTTGTTATTGAAGGTCATGCCGATGAGCGTGGTACTCCAGAATATAATATCGCTTTAGGTGAACGTCGTGCATCAGCAGTTAAATCTTACCTACAAGGTAATGGTGTTTCTGGTGAACAATTATCAATCGTTTCTTATGGTAAAGAAAAACCAGCAGTATTAGGTCACAACGAAGCAGCTTATGCTAAAAACCGTCGTGCAGTAGTTACTTACGCTGGATACTAATCCCATCTAATGACGGCTGAATCATCAGCCGTTTTTTATTTCCAATGTTCACGTTGAGTTTATATAATATGTATAAAAAAATAATCACATTGTCCTTATTTCTTTTGTTTGCTGGTTATGGTTGTGCTGCTGGTAGTTCTGATGTTGATAGAACAATACAAGCTCAAGGGCAGTTAATCATTCAGAATCAACAAAAAATTAGTGATCTACAATCTGATTTAGATACACTTCGTGGCCAATTAGAAGAAACAAGGCACCAACTTAATCAAACTATTGAACGTCAAAAAATGATTTTGCAGGAAATGGCTAATGGTACAGGTTTCTCCGCAAGTAATTCCAATACAGGATCACAAGAAAACAGTTCTGATTCGGTTGCGAGTCCTGAACAATCATCTTCAGAACTATCTGGATGGTCGACATCGGGAGATGATAAAGCTGATTATAATTTTGTCATGCAATTTATCAATGATGACAAACAAAGTGACAATGCTATTGTTGCCTTCCAAAATTTCTTAAAAGCTTATCCAAAGACCAACTATCGTGCAAATGTTAACTATTGGCTTGGTCAACTTTGCTATAAAAAAGGTAAAAAAGATGATGCTTCATTCTATTATGCAACAGTAGTAAAAGATTTTCCTTCTTCACCAAAAGCTGCAGATAGTCTTTATAAAGTAGGTGTTATCTTACTTGATAAAGGTGATAAAAAGAATGCTAAAGCTGTTTTTCAACAAGTGGTAAATAAATACGCTAAAGATAAAAATGCAGTTGAGCAAGCAAATAAAAAGCTAGCATCGCTGTAACAAAGTGTATAAATAACCAGCTATCGAATAAAAATAGCAATAAAAGGGTTGCGCCTTTTTACAATTCTAAGTATTATAGCAACCCGAAATTGCTTGAAACATAAAGTAATTTCACAGAAGTTATCTTTTCAAAATGGGTTGTTAGCTCAGTCGGTAGAGCAGCGGACTTTTAATCCGTTTGTCGAGCGTTCGAATCGCTCACGACCCACCACCCTTTTTCATCAATATAAAAAACAACTCAAATAAAATTAATAGATAAAGCGATGAGAACGCTAGCGTTCGACAAATTCGTCAGGAACGAATTTGAACAACACAACGTGTTGGCCCTGAAAGGGTGAGACACAGGATGTGTCGAATAATCTAGCTCACGACCCACCACCCTTTTTCATTAATATAAAAAACAACTCAAATAAAATTAATAGATAAAGCGATGAGAACGCTAGCGTTCGATAAATTCGTCTGAATTATTTCAATTATCGTTTATTCAATTTTTTATCATTTCTAAAATTTGCTTAAACTAGTAAATTGGTCCCTAACTAAAATTAATTAAATTTCCTAATTATATAAATTAATTTCAATAAGATATGAGTTGATAACCTTTTTTAATTGATTAAAAAATATAAAATAATTTGTAAATGCAAACAATAATCATTATCATTATTTGTTGTTATTTTGAAATTAATTAGATAACACAGCAAATAATAGGAAAAATAATGAAATTAGTTAATCAATTAGTCTTACCTTGTATATTGGGCTCATCAGCTTTTATAGTTAATGCCCAAGAAAAAGTTAATGGTGATAATGATATTGAAACTATGAAAGTTGTCGCAACTATTAAGGATAATAATGATCAGCGCATAAAAAAATCATCAACAGCAACTAAAACATCCTTTGATATTAAGGATATACCACAAACCATCAATTCGGTTAATCTTGAACAAGAGAAAATTTATGGACAAAACGACCTAAGTGTTATTGTCAATAAATTGCCTGGTGTAGATGCAACCTATGATATGCGGGATGAAGGCATAAAAATTAGAGGCTTTTCGGCAAGTTCTGGTGATATTTACCGAGATGGTGTTCGTGCAAGCGGACAGGTTAGGCAAAGTACCGCTAATATTGAGCGAATTGAAGTACTAAAAGGGCCAGCCTCGGTACTCTACGGTCGAGGTTCTGGTGGCGGAATAATAAATATGATCAGTAAACAAGCCAACTTTGATTCACCAACGACATTAAGTATTCGTGGTGGATCTTGGGATAAATATGGTGGAATGGTAGATATTAACCATGTTTTACATGATAAGCTTGCGGTACGAATGACCATTGATCATCAATCGGATAAAAGTTTTCGTAAAGGTATTAAACAACGAGATACAATGATTTCTCCAAGTTTATTGTACGATAATTTGGAAGGATTTAATTGGTTAGTACAATATACTAATGATAAATTATGGCGTAAACCTGATCGGGCTCCAGCTTATTATGATTTACCTAAAGGTGTTTCGATTAAAACGGCTTATGCGCATCCAGATGACTATGTCAAAGATAATTTTAATTCATTACGTTCGGTAATGGGATATCAATTCAATCATAATTGGTCTATCAAATTAACGAATATGTATCGTAAAGCTGATCAAAATTTTGATCATCTTTATGCGGGTACTTATTGTGATCTGAATGGAAAAACTATCAGAAAAGCCTCTTGTAACTACAAAGGTAAATTGAAATTCCGTCGAGCTTGGCAAGAAACCTCAAACAAAACCTATAGTAATACGCTTGATTTAGCGGGTAAATTTGCTACGGCAAGTATTGCTCATGATATGTTAATCGGAATTGAATATAATATTGAAAAACGACAACCTCGATTAGCTTTAACTAGTGAATATCCAGAAGCAATTGATCCGTTTCATCCTCATTGGAACTCTAAAAAGCCTCGCTACAATAAATTAAATACTAAGACAAATCATAAAGCTACATCTAAAGGATTATATTGGCAAGATCTCATCAGTTTCACTGAACAATGGAAATTACTGGCAGGATTACGTTATGATAAGTATGAGTTTGCTTCGGATAATAAATTAAATCAACAAAGTCGTTCTTATGATGGTCACTCTTTAAGTCCACGGATAGGATTAATTTGGCAGCCGATAGAGTCACAAAGTTTTTATGCTTCTTATAGTAAAAATTTTGCACCTTATGGGGGACGAGGCTTGATTACCATTGCTACTGATTCTAAGACGGTTTATGATGACAAACCTCAATATTCACGCCAGTATGAAATCGGGATTAAGAGTGATTGGTTTAATGATAAGCTATCTTCTCAAATTGCCCTCTATGACCTTGAACTATATAATGTTCGTTATCAACCAGATGCCGTCAATGACCCTTATAATTGGCAGGTTAGAGGTAGTGATCGAAGCCAAGGTATAGAATTAAGTGCAATAGGACAATTGAGCAAAAATTGGTATATCAATAGTGGTGTTGGTTATCAACAGGCTAAAGTTCATAAAGATAAAAAATCACCTGATAATAAAGATAAGTATTTATCTAACACAGCCAAACATAGCGGTTATTTAGGTGTTCGTTATTTACCTTATGAAAATTGGTTTACCGAAATTGAATTCAATTATAAGGGCCCAATGTATAACGATGATAAAAATCTGGTTAAACGTTCTGGTTATGGAATATGGAATGCGGCAGTAGGTTATCAAACACGATCTGTTGATATAACTTTAGCAGTAACTAATTTATTGGGTAAAGAGTATTGGCGATCAAGTAGTATGCCGGGAACACCTAGAGCTTTCTTACTAACTGCTAGTTATAAATTATAATTGTTAATAAGAATTTGTCAGAGCTAAATTAGGTTTTGATACATTAAAGAGGGAATAGTATTCCCTTTTTTAATTATTCTTATCTTTTAACGACTGATTAAATAATTCTGAGCAACTAATTTGAATAATGAGATTAATGTTAAAAAACTTAAAATAAAATTTAGATGTAGCAAAAAATCATTTATTAATATCAAAAAACATCCTTATTTAGCTATTTTATGACTTAAAAACCCCTCTCCTCAAAATTTTTACATTATTTTTACTTATACAATTTGCTAATTTTGAATTTTCTTTAATGTGCATAATATTTAATATTTCGCTAGTATAGAATTTGTACTAGTTAACAAGGCTAAACTAATTACTGTTAATACTATTGATAGTAGTAATTACGTTAGGATTGCATAAAATAAAAACAATGCTATATTATATGAATAATTAATCAAAAAAATAGAATAAATATTCAATTATTGTGCTTATGAATAGAGCTTTAAAGGATATTATAATATCAGCAATGGGAGCTTAATTATGGTTTTCGATATTGATTTAATAAAAGGTATTTATCAAAGTTATCCACAAAAAATTGATGTTATCCGCCAGAAAATTGGAAAACCATTAACATTGACGGAAAAAATTCTCTATGCTCATCTGGCTGAAGGAGAGGAACTTAAAGCTTATAAACGAGGGGAAGATTATGTAAATTTCTCCCCCGATCGTGTCGCGATGCAAGATGCAACCGCACAGATGGCACTATTGCAGTTAATGAATTCAGGCCGTAAACGAGTCGCTGTGCCTTCAACTGTTCATTGTGATCACCTTATCCAAGCTTATAAAAATGCCCATGACGATCTAATTATAGCTGAAAGTAACAACCACGAAGTTTATCAATTTTTACGTGATGTTTCGAACAAATATGGTATCGGATTTTGGAAGCCTGATGCTGGTATTATTCACCAAGTGGTGCTGGAAAATTATGCCTTTCCTGGTGGTATGATGATTGGTACCGATTCACATACCCCTAATGCCGGTGGTTTATCCATGATTGCAATTGGTGTTGGTGGTGCTGACGCTGTTGATGTAATGGCTGGTATGCCATGGGAACTGAAAATGCCAAAAATTATTGGCGTAAAATTGATTGGCAAATTATCGGGTTGGGCATCACCAAAAGATGTCATTTTAAAACTAGCCGGTATCTTAACGGTTAAAGGTGGTACTAATTCCATTATTGAATATTTTAGCGAAGGTACTGAGTCATTATCCGCCACCGGTAAAGCAACGATTTGTAATATGGGGGCAGAAGTGGGAGCGACCACCTCAATATTTCCTTATAGCCAAAAATCAGCTGATTATCTAGCCATGACCGGTCGTCAAGAGGTGGTTGATTTAGCTAATACATTAATCTCTTGTTTTAATCCTGATGCAGCCGTTTTAGATGACCCAGAAAGCTATTATGATCAAGTTATCGAAATTGATTTGTCGACGTTAGAGCCTTATGTAAATGGTCCATTTACACCTGACTTAGCTTATCCAATTTCACAGCTAGCAAACGCAGTTCAACAACATGATTATCCTGATAATATGGAAGTTGGACTTATTGGATCATGCACTAACTCTTCTTACGAAGATATGATGCGCGCAGCTTCAGTGATTGATAATGCCAATAAGTTAGGTTTGAAAGTAAATGCCAAATTAATTATCAATCCAGGCTCAGAGCAAGTTAAATATACTTCAAAACGGGATGGTATTTTAAGTCGTTTTGAACAAGCTGGTGCAGCTATTATGGCTAATGCATGCGGGCCTTGTATTGGGCAATGGCGTCGAGATGATGTTGCCGATGAACACAAAAATTCGATTGTCACTTCGTTCAATCGTAATTTCGCTAAACGTAATGATGGTAGCCCAAACACCTATGCATTTGTTTGCTCGCCAGAAATTGTAGTAGCGCTATCAATTGCTGGTAAATTAAGTTTTAATCCATTAACCGACAATCTCATCAATAATAAAGGTGAAAAAGTGAAGCTTCCTGAACCCATCGGCGATGAGTTACCAAGACAAGGATTTACTGTCGATGATGCCGGTTATATTGAGCCGATGGCTGATGGTAGTTTAGTTGAAGTTCGTATTGCACCTAATTCAGAACGGTTGCAACAGCTGTTACCTTTCTCACCTTGGGATGGTAAAGATATTATTTCGCAACCGTTATTGATTAAAGCAACCGGTAAATGCACCACCGACCATATTTCAATGGCCGGTAAATGGTTAAAATTTCGTGGTCATTTAGATAATATTTCCAATAATATGTTAATTGGTGCGGTTAATGCTTTTAATCAGAAAACCAACAGTGTGTTGGATGCACAAACTGGCGATTATGTTGAAGTCCCTGCGTTGGCTCGTAAATTAAAAGCACAAGGAGTCGGCTCAATAGTCGTTGCTGAAGAGAATTACGGTGAAGGTTCGTCAAGGGAGCATGCCGCAATGGAGCCGCGCTTTTTAAATGTTAAAGCAATTGTGGTTAAATCGTTTGCACGAATTCATGAAACTAATCTGAAAAAACAAGGCATGCTTGCATTAACCTTTGTTAACAAAGATGACTATGACAAGATTCGGGAAGATGATCAAATTAGCATTACAGGACTCTGCGATTTTGCGCCGGGTAAAAATTTGACATTAACCCTTCATCATCGTGATGGTAGTCAAGATTCTTTTGCAGTAGCGCATACTTATAATCAAGCACAAATTGAATGGTTCAAAGCGGGTAGCGCATTGAATAAATTAAAAAAAGAATTTAAATAAGAAATAAGAGGAAGAGACAATATGAATCAGCAAGTTTCAATTGAAAATGGAAAATTAGTCGTTCCAAATCATCCAACGATTCCTTTTATTGAAGGCGATGGCGTTGGTAAAGAGATTTGGCATGCTGCTCAAACTATTTTTGATAAAGCAGTTGAAAAGGCTTACCAAGGCAAACGTAGTGTTCTATGGAAAGAGGTACTTGCTGGTGAAAAGTCGTTTAATGCAAATGGATCATGGTTACCGCAAGAGACCATGGATGCCTTCAAACATTATCTTATCGGTATCAAAGGACCATTAATGACACCAGTTGGCGGTGGGATCCGCTCACTCAATGTTGCTTTGCGTCAAGAGTTAGATCTTTATGTCTGTTTGCGCCCAGTGCGTTGGTTTAAAGGTGTTGAATCACCGTTAAAGCACCCAGAAAAAGTCAGTATGACCATTTTTCGTGAAAATACTGAAGACATTTATGCCGGTATTGAGTGGCAACAAGGTACAGCTGAAGCTGAAAAGTTTTATCATTTTTTAGCTGACCAGATGAAAGTGACCAAAGTCCGTTTTCCTAACACTTCGGCTTTCGGGGTTAAACCTGTTTCTATTGAGGGATCTGAGCGTTTAATCCGAGCCGCAATTAACTATGCATTACAACATAAATTACCATCGGTTACTTTAGTTCATAAAGGTAATATTATGAAATTCACAGAAGGTGGATTTAAGCAATGGGGCTATGAACTTGCGGAAAGAGAATTTACTGACGTAGTATTCACCATGAATCAATATGCTAAAATTCAAAAAGCCGAAGGTAAGGCAGCAGCTGAACAAGCATTACAAGCCGCGAAATCAGCCGGTAAATTGATTATAAAAGATGTGATTTGTGATGCATTTTTACAAAATACCTTGTTAAAACCCGAGGATTATTCGGTTGTTGCGACATTAAACCTTAATGGTGATTATGTTTCCGATCAGCTTGCCGCCATGGTAGGTGGGATTGGTATTGCACCGGGCGCTAATATTAACTATTTAACCGGACATGCTATATTCGAAGCGACCCATGGTACCGCTCCTGATATTGCCGGCCAAAATCAGGCCAATCCATCATCACTTTTATTATCTGGCGTGATGATGTTTGAATATTTAGGATGGCATGAAGTTGGGCAACTAATTACTAATGCAATGGAAAGCTTATTTCAATCAGGCAAAGCAACTGCAGATTTAGCGCGCTTTATGCAAAATGGGCAACCATTATCAACAACCCAATTTACTCAAGCCGTTATCGATAATTTATAATTCAAAGGGGATGGTTAATGAAAGAAAAGTTTTTAGTTTATAAATTATCGGAAACCATTAAAAATACCAGTAAAATTGAATCTCAGCTATTCGAACAATTTAATGTAAAACGTGGATTACGTAATGCTGACCATACCGGTGTTTTAGTTGGGTTAACCAAAATTGGTGATGTATTAGGTTATGAACGCTTAGATGATGGCTCACTAAAACCAATTGCAGGTAAATTATTATATCGTGGTATTGATATTGAAGAGCTTGTACATAATGCTCAAAAAGAACAACGTACAGGTTTTGAAGAGACCATTTATTTACTCTTATCTGGTTCTTTGCCCGATAAAGAAGAATTACGTGATTTTTCACGTTTACTTTGTGAATCCATGGCATTAGAAAAGCAAACCAAGATTGCAATTATGGAGCTTGAAGGGCACGATGTAATGAACATTTTGGCTAGAACTGTTCTAGAAATGTATACTTATGATTCACTGCCAGATGATACTTCTCGTGATAATTTAATGCGTCAATCCATAGATCTGATTGCTAAATTTCCAGCTATTATTGCGTATGCTTATAATATGTTAAGCCATAGCGCTAAAGGAAAATCCTTACATATCCGCCATCCTCATGAGGATTATTCAATTGCGGAAAATTTTCTTTATATGATGAAAGGCTCAGGAGGATATACAGAGTTAGATGTAAGAGTACTTGATTTAGCCATGATAATTCATGCTGAACATGGTGGCGGGAATAACTCAACTTTTACTGTTCGAGTAACGAGCTCAACGGGTACTGATACTTACTCATCAATTGCCGCTGGGATTGGTTCATTGAAAGGCCCATTACATGGCGGAGCAAATTTACAAGTCGGAAAAATGCTTAAACATCTTGCTGATGAGATTAAAAATTGGACTGATGTGAATGAAATTGATGCTTATTTACAACGTATTTTAAATAAAGAGGTCTTTGATCAAAAAGGGCTAATTTATGGTATTGGTCATGCTGTTTATACGGTATCAGATCCACGGGCAATGTTACTAAAAGAGATGGCATATAAACTCGCTCAAGAAAAAGGCCGAGAAAAAGAGTATAACTTTTTAAATTTACTAGAAGAACGAGCTATTCATGCGGTGGTGAATCGTAAAAATGCCCGAACCAAAAAACAAGTTTGTGCCAATGTTGATTTTTACTCTGGGTTTGTTTACGACATGATTGGTTTACCTAAAGAAGTTTATACTCCTTTATTTGCTATGTCGCGAATTGTTGGTTGGTGTGCTCATCGCATTGAAGAACTCAATTTTGATGATCGTCGAATTATCCGTCCGGCCTATAAAAATATTGGCCAACTTATGTCATTTACTCCTTTAAAAGATCGTTAGTTTATTTACCGTCAGTATTTCCTGACGGTAGCTGCTAAAAATATTGCTTATTAAAAAATCGTGGTGATTTAGAACAATAGTTTGTAGACTATGCCTAATTAATCGTTTTTGGCTATGTACTTTGTACATAAATTATATATGAATCTTTTAAAATCTTTAGCTACAGTTAGCTCGATGACAATGGTTTCACGTGTTTTAGGATTTGTACGTGATGCTATTATTGCCCGCTTTTTTGGTGCGGGAATGGCAACGGATGCCTTTTTTGTTGCATTCAAATTACCAAATTTGCTTCGCCGTATTTTTGCCGAAGGTGCGTTTTCACAGGCGTTTGTACCGATTTTAGCTGAATATAAAAATCAACAAGGCATTGAGGCTTCACGTACTTTTGTAGCCTATGTTGCGGGGCTATTAACGCTAGTATTGGCTATTGTTACCTTAATTGGTGTTATAACTGCACCTTTTATTATAATGTTAACTGCCCCCGGATTTATGCAAGATTCAACTGAAAAGTTTGAGCTTGCTACTGTGATGTTGAGAATAACATTTCCCTATATCTTTTTTATTTCACTCGCATCATTAGTTGGTGCCATACTTAATACCTGGAATCGTTTTTCTGTTCCTGCGTTTGTGCCAACTTTACTTAATTTAAGTATGATAGTTGGTACATTATTTTTAACACCTTATTTTAATCCTCCGGTACTTGCACTCGCTGTTTCGGTAGTTATTGGTGGTGTTTTACAACTGCTTTATCAGCTACCATATTTAAAAAAGATTGGTATGTTAGTTTTACCGCGAATTAGCTTCAAAGATAGTGGTGTTTGGCGAGTGTTAAAACAGATGGGGCCAGCTATTTTAGGTGTATCAGTTGGACAAATATCACTGATTATAAATACGATTTTTGCCTCATTCCTAATTTCAGGTTCTGTTTCATGGATGTATTATGCTGACCGACTTATGGAGTTTCCTGCCGGTGTGCTCGGTGTGGCTCTAGGTACTATTTTATTGCCATCTTTAGCTAAAAGTTTTGCCAAAGGTGACCAAAAACAATATTCAGAGCTATTAGATTGGGGGCTTCGTCTCTGCTTTTTATTAGCTTTGCCAAGTACCGTAGCATTAGGTGTTATTTCAAAACCATTAATATCAACTCTTTTCGAGTATGGGCAATTTACTTTGAATGATACGTTAATGACTCAACGTGCATTAATTGCGTATTCAATTGGTTTACTCGGGCTGATTTTAATTAAAGTATTGGCTCCTGCGTTTTATTCCAGACAAGATATTAAAACACCCGTTAAAATAGCTATTGTCACTTTGATATTAACTCAGTTAATGAATTTGGCATTTATTGGGCCATTACAACATGCAGGACTTTCATTATCAATTGGGCTGGCAGCATGTTTTAATGCTGGGCTGTTATTTTGGCAACTTCGCAAAAAGAAACTCTATCAACCTCAACCGGGCTGGTACCGATTTTTAATCAAGGTAATTATTGCTGTTATATTGATGTCTTTTACTTTGTGGTTTGGTGCACAGTTATTACCCGATTGGTCAACTGGCTCAATGTTAGCCAGAGTCGGACGGTTATTACTGTTGGTTATTATCGGTATTTTTATCTATTTTGGAACACTGGCTTTAATGGGTTTTAAAATAAAGCATTTTATTAAACGGATTGAATAAATATAGATAACAAGGAAGTAAGATGGAGAAAGCATCTTTTTTTAAATTGTCGATGATAGGTAGTACAATTTATTTGTTTCTGAGTTTTTTATTGATTATCTTTTATTGCTCTTGTCTACCAGATACAGGTTTTTCACAAGAATTATTTTGGGATTATCTTAACTCCGTTAGCTTATTAGATTCGTTTTTTTTATATCAATTTTTTGAAGTGTTATGGCTTTTTGGAGTATTAACATTATTTCTTCATTTTAATAATATTTATCTTGTTAACTTACATAATGTCCTTTTATTAATGCTATTAATATTAATGTATTCAGGCATCACTTTTTGTATATGGTGTTTTATTGACACTTATATTGATCAGCTATCTTCTTTATCACAGCGTATATTATGTTATTCTGTATTCATTTTTCTTCATTATATTTTTTATTCTTTACTTCTGTATTATTTGATTGAACTATCAAAAAAATTTTTTTTAAAACATCGGCAAGCTTTTCGTTTAACGCCCCAAAATAGTAGTTTAATTCATGCGATACTTTTTTTAGCATTTATTTGTCCAATTTTTTTTAGTGGATTTGAAATAATTGAAGTTTTTTACGATCTATCTGTTAATCCTAATTTAAAATTTACTTTTGTTCTTTTTATACTATTTTGTATGCGTGTTAGTAAAAAAAATTTCATGATTTCTTTTGATGAAATTCAATATGCAAGGTTATTTAAAAGTGTATTCGTATCCAGTGTCTTGTTGTTACTTAATGTTTTAATTTTTTTACTTCTAAGAGGAAAGTCTAGAAGTTTTTATTTTGATTATTCCTCGTTAATCTTAGATTATAATAAACTGTTTTTTTTAGTTGTATTTTTTCTTTTATTAACTTATCTAATTTTCAATAAAGTGACTAAATATTATTTTTTAAAATTTGATAATAAAAAATAATCAATGGAATGGAGTATAATATACATATGGAAAAGAGTTTTTTTAAACTACCGTTGATAGGTTGTTTAATCTATTTTTTGTTAAACATATTATTGAATATATTTTCTTTATATTTGCACGCAGATGAACTTTTCTTAGGTAATTTTACTTGGTATGTATTTTTTAATGTACCTTTTTCATCTTTATTACAGTTTTTTTTTGCACACTATTTTATAGATTCCTTATTAGTTTTTGGCCTTTTAACTCTATTCTTTCATTCTGCCCATGTTTATGTTGTTAATAAAGTTAATATTATTTTGTTGATTATTATAATGTTGATTTATTGTATTGTTGCCTATTTCATAACAATTAATACGAACGTTTATTTAAAAATAGAATCGCCTTTGTTTCTAATATTTTTTAATATAGCATTTGCTATTATCCGTTATGTACTTGATGCTTTACTTTTATGTTATTTGATTGTTTTTTGTAAAGGTTATTTTATTAAAAGCCAAAATCAGTTTATTTTAACGAAAAAAGACTCCCCAAATATTCACTTCGTTCTTTTTTCTATTTTTAGTTGCTTTATATTGATTAAATCTTTTATCTTTCTAAATCGAGCCTTTTTAAATGTATTTAATGGTTCTATTTATAATTATTTAACGGCTATTTATTTGGTTGCGATATTATGTGGTTTGGTATTAAGCAAACAATCTTTTCATGTTTTCTTTGATAAAATTCAATATGAAAAACTTTTTAAAAGTGTATCAATATCAAGTGGTTTAATTTTCTTCTTTATTTTTATTGCCTTTACTATCATTGATAATAATCCATCAAAATACTATATTGATTCATTTATATCTGTTTTTAACAATATTAATAAATTACTTTTAGTGATATTGCTTATTTCATTGATTTGTCTAACTATTAATAAAACAACTAAATATTATTTTGGTAAGGCAGTATTTAGAAAGAGTCAAAATTAGTTAGATTCATTATCTAATTTGGTTTTCAAAAAATTACAGATTTCATTTTGTGATTTTAGTTGCCTGATTTCAGGTAATAATATTGATGCTTGTGGGTAATATTGTCTTAAATAAGCTAACCACTGCTTTATCCTAGCCGAATGGTAAAGTGGTTTAGCATCTTCGATGGATGTCATTGCATAACGAAGCAGTAATTGTATAACTTTATGCCAATTTAATGGTGAATGATTAAAGCGAATTGTATTGGCTAAATTAGGAATATTAAGTATTCCTCGTCCTAGCATAATGTCATTTGTATGACTTTGTGTTATGCAATTTTTAGCATCTTCAGCAGAAAATATTTCGCCATTAGCAATAACCGGAATGGTTAATTTTTGTTTAATTTTACCAATGGTTGGCCAATCAATTTTCTCGGCTTTATATCCATCTATTTTGGTTCGTCCATGAATAACAATTTCATTAGCACCAGCTTGTTCAATTGCTTCAGCTATTTCGTAACAGTGAGATTTATCATCCCAACCTAATCGAATTTTAACCGATAAAGTTGAGGCAGAGCCAATTGCTGTCCTAACTTGAGTTACAATATTAAATATTTGCTCAGGATATTGTAATAGATAAGCACCACCATGGCTGCCAACAACGGTTTTAGCTGGACAACCAAAATTGATATCTATGCCACAAGAACCAAGTTTAAGCGCTTTAATGGCATTTTCTGCCATCCATTCAGGAGATTGTCCTAATAGTTGAACTCGGACTGGCGTTCCTGATAAGGTTTTTCCTTCATTATAGAGTTCTGGACATAGTCGATAAAAAGTTCGGTTTGATAATTTATGCTGGGTTACTCTTACAAATTCAGTTACACAATAATCAAATTGATTAATTTCAGTTAATATCTGCCGCACATGATAATCAAGAACCCCTTCCATTGGTGCTAAAATGATGCGATTTATTTGCATTTTAGCTCCTGTTTAGCATGTTGGTTTCCACAGACAATACAATTAGTTTGTTTAGTAAATATGACTTGGTTAAATTCCATCGTCATAGTATCAATCATTAGAACTCGACCAATTAAAGGTTTTCCATAATGGGTAAGTACTTTGATTGCCTCTAGAGCTTGCATTGAACCGAACATACCAACTAATGGTGCCATTACACCCGCTTCAATACAAGTCAGCTGGTTTTGCCCAAATAATTGACTTAAGCATTGATAGCATGGTTGATTATCTTGATAATTGAATACAGTGAGTAAACCTTCCATGCGGATTGCCGCACCAGAAATTAATGGTTTCTTTTCGAGAAAACAACAGCGATTAATTTGTTCACGGCTGGTTAAATTATCGGTGCAATCAATAACGATATTATGTTGTTTGATTAGGGAAATTAGCTCATTATCACTCAGTTTCTGATTAATTGTTTCAATAATCATATCGGCATTAATATTACATAATGCTTGTTTTGCGACTTCAACCTTATACTGATTTATTGATTGTTGAGTATATAAAATTTGTCTATTTAAATTCGACGCTGATATTGTATCAAAATCAATCAATGTTAGTTTACCGATGCCTGATGCTGCTATATAGACGGCAGCAGCACAACCTAACCCGCCTAACCCGATAATTAAGGCTGTACTATTTTTTAAAATTTGCTGCTTGTCGATATCAAATCCATGCAAAGTGATTTGTCGGTCGTAGCGTAGCAATTCTTGATCAGAAAGCGTTAACATATGAAGTGATAGTTATTGTTGATAATGATTTGTATAGTATAACAAAAACTTGGCACATGATTGTGCCAAGTTTTTAACTTTATTTATCAAAACCAGATAGGAATGTTAAATATTCTTCTTTTGTCATAAGTGGTTGGTAATTTGCCATTAGCGTTTCTGCCGATTTCGCATCATCATAAAGTAAATCAATAATGGTACATGCCATCATTTGTGCAGGGCGAATATAAGCCATATCTTCATCAAATACAGTGTAATCTTTGCCATGTAACACGCCTCTAACCGAACCAATCCAAGGATGACTTACTGGCATAATATGCGATAGATCACCTGTGTCGGTACTTCCTGTCATATGAGGTGCAATTGAAACGTTTTCTTCACCAATTAAATTTTCAGCATTTTGTTTTAGAAAATCATTCAGTGTTGGATTATTATTTAACGGCAGATAACCTGGAAGATCTTTAATTTCGCAAGTAGCACCAACAGCCATTGCTCCTGCCTTTAGTGCTTGATTAATTCTTTCATTCGCGTCAATCATGGCTGGTACATTACCTGCTCGCACATAACTTTCCATTCTTACATCGCTTGGTACAACATTTACTAAATCACCACCTTGGGTAATAATTGGATGGAATCGAATGTAATCTTTTTCTTGAAATGTTTCACGGATAGCATGGACACCCATCATTCCCATCATAGCTGCATTTAACGCATTTACACCAGCGTGAGGTGCCGCTGCGGCATGGGATGCTTCACCTTTATATTTAATTAGTTTACCAATAAAGCCATTGCTTGTTGTTGAGATTTCAATAAAACCATCTTGACGTTCATTTGGTACACTGGTTAAATGGATTTGCAATGCCATATCAACATCATCAAAATCACCGCGAGCAATCAATTCTGGTTTGCCACCAATGTATTTGATTTTACCTTCTTCAATTAATCGATTGCGATAGGTTATTTCAACATATTCTTCTGCTGGGACAGCAAATGGTACTACATCACCAGCTAAAAATTGCATGGCACCTGAGTCAATTAGTCCCATAGTGACAGCTATCATATTAGCGATTTGCGCATTATGTCCACAGCAGTGAGCCGCACCTGATGTTTCATCAGCAGCAGGATGGTCGGCACAGATGATCGCATCAAGCTCACCAATAACCGCTACACTATATTTGCTACCTTTACCACCTTTAAGACGACCTTTCACACCGGTTAAGGCTAATTTATTTTTAAAAGGAACACCCAATTTCTCAAAAGCATCTTCTACTTTTTTAGCGGTTTTGTGTTCTTTGTAGCCAAGCTCAGGTTCTGACCAAATTGCCTCGGCAATTGACTTGATATCTGCTTTTCGATTGGCAATTGCATCGCAAACTTTTTTCTTTAGTTCTTCTTTTGTCATAAATAAAATCCTTATCTAAATTTAGATAACGCCTTCCCAGTGTAGTGTGACTTGAGCAATTATAGCTGCAAAAATAAATGTACCAGAAAAAACAGCTAAAGATACAGGGATAATGCGCCAAGAGATATTTTTAAATAACGCAAGATCTTTACCGATAGCTAATCCTGCATAAGCAAGTATAGGCGTACAAACTGCAAGTAATGACACTTGATCAGTAATTGCAACAATTTCTTGATGGTATGGGAATATTGGTGCTGACATGATAGCTGCAACCACAGATACCCATAAAATTACCGGTAATTTATTAAATCCGGGTAACTTACTTATTAATAGCCCTACAATAGAGATAATAACTAGCATCGCTACTGCTTCAAGCGATGAAATCAAATCAATTTTATATCCCACAGTGTTACCAGCTGCCATAATAATGGCGACTAAAATAAATACAAAAATCGTCTCGAAAATCTTCATTATGACATCCTTATTTTTTGCGTCGAAAACGGTCTAAAGTGTTATACATAAAAGAAGCGAAAGGCAAAGAAAATAGTGTGTAAATATACATACCCACCATTCCCGACATTAAATTCGCTGTGGTAGCATAAGCATTAATGTTTTCTGATAAGTCAGGATATAAATCGCTTATTGGTGCAAGTGAGGCTGCCATCATACTTCCACTACCTACACCAGCTCCCATTGCTAGCGCATATGGGTGTAGAATGTTCAATTTTGCTATTAAGCTGGCAAGAATACTCATCCAAATCGCACCATAAAGAGTACCGCAGACATACATAGCCATAACACCTCGACCTTCGGGTGAATCTAAACCATATTTATCTGCAACTATGGCGATATTAGGTTCGCGAGCTACCGAATAAGTAGCCCCAACAGCTTCTCGTTTCATACCTAAGATCATTGCTAATGGTAGGCCCAGTAAAATGGTTCCGGCAAAATGACCTAATTCTTGAAAAATTAGGGCTAGTTTGGCATCTTCTAAAATCATATCAATTTTCGGGCCTACAGCTACACCAAGTTTTGCCACAAGTAGAATTAATGTAACCATCATCACAAGACTTGCATTTTGCATATTTTTATTGGTTAATATTTTTAGTTTTGGGAAGCTAATAATGCCACCAAAAATCATTGCATATAGCATTGGATAAACAGCAATAATCCATATAGTTTGTCTGCCGATAAGCTCACAAATAATTACTACTAAAAAGGCAATTAAATGCAATTTATAGTCTCGTAAAACTTCCATTCTTGCTCCTTCTTCATTTTTTTATCTATTTTTACACTGCACTTCTTATACTATTGTTGCTCCTAAGGTATTTTGAAAGTGTTTTAAAGCCCATTGATGGCCAATAGGATCAAAGCTTGCAACAGCATTTTGATGAATAACTAATTTATAACCTAAGTTATAGGCATCTACAGCCGTATGTAAAATACAAATATCAGTACAAACGCCAATCAGATGGATTTCAGTGATATGTCTTTCGCGTAAACGGAGGTCAAGATCCGTACCACAAAATGCTGAGTAGTGACGTTTATTGATCCAGTAGATATTGTCTGAATATCGGTGTTGTTGGTAAAGTTGCTGTAATTTACCAAATAATTGTTGGCCAACAGTCCCAACAAGATTGTGAGGGGGAAATAGCGAATTTTCCGGATGGTATTTATCTAAGGGATTATGAGCATCAATAGCAAAAACGATAAACTCATTATTTTTAATAAATAATTGAGTTATGTTTATCATTTCTGATTCAATTTGTTGACCTACGGAACCGGTTGTTAAAGCTCCATTATCAGCAATGAAATCATTAGTATAATCAATTGAAATTAAAGCTTTCATATCCAATAAACAATATTTAAATAATCCTAAAGCTTATTAATAAATATCAGTTATGACAAGTTATTAAATTAATCATTTTTCAAATTTATTTATAAAAGATGTATTTTGATTAATTATCTTATTGAATTTAAATAAATTTACAAATGATTATATAAATTAAAATTATTATCATAAACTGAGTATAAATAAATTAAATAAGGATTATTTTTATAGATAGTCTTTATCCCCCGATAAATTGCTCTATAATAATTATCATTTTTGATAATTGTACACAGGATATATTTAATGAGAACAATTTATTGCGGACAATTAAACGCAAGTTATATTAATCAAGAAGTCACACTATGTGGATGGGTCAATAAACGCCGAGATTTAGGTGGAATGATTTTTATTGATATGCGTGATCGTGAAGGAATTGTGCAAGTTTTTTTTGATCCTGATTACCCACAAGCACACGAATTAGCTGGCGAATTACGTAATGAATTTTGTATTCAAATTAAAGGAAAAGTAAGGGCAAGACCTGAAGGTCAAGTTAATAAAGATATGGCAACTGGCGAAGTTGAAATTTTGGCTACTGAGCTGACTATTTTCAATCGTAGTGATGTCTTACCTCTTGATTTTAATCAAAACAATAGTGAAGAACAACGTTTAAAATATCGCTATATTGATTTGCGTCGACCAGAAATGTCTACCATTTTCAAAACTAGAGCCCAAATTACCGCATTTGTTCGTTCTTTCATGAATGAACATGGCTTTTTAGATATTGAAACACCAATGTTAACCAAAGCGACGCCGGAAGGTGCTCGTGATTATCTTGTACCAAGTCGTGTTCATAATGGTGAGTTTTATGCACTTCCTCAATCTCCACAACTGTTTAAACAGTTACTGATGATGTCTGGTTTTGATCGTTATTATCAAATTGTTAAATGTTTTCGTGACGAAGATCTTCGTGCTGATCGTCAGCCAGAATTTACACAGATAGATGTTGAAACTTCATTTATGACAGCCGAACAAGTGCGTGAAATCATGGAAAAAATGATACGCGAACTTTGGCTGCATGTTAAAAATGTTGATTTAGGTAAATTCCCAATTATGACTTTTAGCGAGGCAATGCGTCGTTACGGTAGTGATAAGCCAGATTTACGTAATCCACTGGAAATTATTGATGTGGCTGATTTAGTAAAAGATATTGATTTTAAAGTATTTTCAACACCAGCGAATGATCCAAAAGGTCGAGTTGCGCTACTTTGCGTACCAAATGGTGCACAATTGACACGCAAACAATTAGATGATTATACGCAATTTATCTCGGTATATGGCGCTAAAGGTATGGCGTGGATCAAAGTTAATGAACGTAACAAAGGTTTAGCAGGTGTACAAAGCCCAGTAGCTAAATTCTTTAATGAATCTCAAATGGAAGCTTTATTGAATCGTGCTGATGCGAAAGATGGTGATATTTTACTATTTGGTGCTGATAGCTATAAAGTTGTTAGTGATGCATTAGGGGCTTTACGTTTGAAAGTTGGTAAGGATTTAGGCCTCACAGATGAAAACAAATGGGCGGTACTTTGGGTCGTTGATTTCCCTATGTTTGAAGAAACAGATGAAGGTTTAAGTGCTATGCATCATCCATTCACATCACCGAAGGATTTCACGCCAGAGCAATTAATTAATAATCCTGAAAATGCGGTAGCTAATGCATACGATATGGTTATTAATGGTTATGAAGTCGGTGGTGGTTCTGTACGTATTCATCGAAACGAAATGCAACAAGCTGTATTCTCAATTTTGGGTATTAATGAAGATGATCAGCGTGAAAAATTTGGCTTCTTACTTGATGCACTAAAATATGGTACACCACCGCATGCAGGTTTAGCCTTTGGCTTAGATAGATTAACTATGCTGTTAACTGGAACTGATAATATCCGTGATGTTATTGCTTTTCCAAAAACAACTGCAGCAACATGTTTGTTAACTGATGCACCTAGCCCAGCTAATCCAGCAGCGTTAAAGGAACTTGGTATTGAAGTGAGCCAAAAGTAACGGTATTTATATGCAAAAGTATAAGAACCCTGAGTCAGTTTTAGTTGTTATTTATTGTAAAAGCACTCAGCGAGTTCTTATGTTGCAACGTAAAGATGATCCTAATTTTTGGCAATCAGTTACAGGTAGTTTGGAAAAAAATGAATTGCCTAGGGATACGGCAATTCGTGAGGTTTTTGAAGAGACCGGTATAGATATTAATGGAAAAAATCTTAAATTAATTGATGCAAAACATGTGGTTGAATTTGAAATTTTCCCTCAGTTTAGATATCGGTATGCACCAGAAGTAAAGATAAATAAAGAGCATTGGTTTTATTTACCTCTTTGTGATGAGGTAACGCCAGTACTTACTGAACATTTATCTTATCAATGGTTAACTATAAATAGTGCAGCCAATCTTACTGTATCACCAAATAATGGTGAGGCTATTGGTAAAATTGGTTCAATTGAGAAAATTAATTTAAGAGATCAAAAATGAAATTTAATCAATATATCTTTTTGTTGTTTAGTTTATCCTTTCTAATATCAAACAGTTATGCTGAGATAAATATAAAAAGGTGCAAAGTTAATCAAGGTGACTACATCATTTTTGATGAGTATGATTCTCAAATCGCCGAAAAAATCATCGATTATAAATTACATAATCAACCCGAGAAACGAGAAAATAGTATTATTAAAATTTTCGCCAATGAAAATAGTGATGATCGTAATTATTGGTTAGCTTCGATTCAAACTGATAATAAAACTGAAGATTATTTATTTTATCAAGTAGATCAAAATAAATTTACTGAAATTGATCAGCAACAGTTTCAAATTTTATTACCTAAAATTGTTGGGTGTAATCAGATCAAAGAAGTTCCTATATATAGTGAAAATTTCGATGCAGATTAATTAATATTTATCAGCTTGTATTTGATTAATGTAATTTAGAGTTGAAAGGAGCAATAATGGCATTATCTAATTTTCGGGATTTTTTAGATTACCTTGAACAGCAAGGCGAACTGAAACGAATTAGTTATCCGGTTAATCCTCATCTTGAAATGACAGAAATCGCTGATCGTGTATTACGTTCACAAGGTCCGGCATTATTGTTCGAAAATCCAATTGGTTATAAAATCCCAGTGTTGTGTAATCTTTTTGGTACGGCTAAACGAGTTGCTATGGCGATGGGGCGAGAAGAAACTACAGAATTGCGAGCAATTGGCGAATTGCTCGCTTTTTTACGAGAGCCTGAACCACCGAAAGGTATGCGACAATTTTTTGATGTTTTGCCTAAATATAAACAAGTTCTCAATATGCCGGTAAAGCGTCGTTCTTCAGCACCTTGTCAGGAATTAATTTTTAAAGATGATGAAGTCGATTTAACTCAATTACCTATTATGCATTGCTGGCCAGGAGATGTAGCCCCACTTGTAACTTGGGGGTTAACAATAACCAAAGGTCCTCATAAAGAGCGTCAAAATATTGGTGTTTATCGCTTACAATTATTAGGTAAAAATAAATTAATCATGCGTTGGTTATCACATCGTGGTGGTGCGCTTGATTTTGCTGAATGGCAAAAATCTCATCCAAATGAAAATTTTCCGGTTAGTATCGCAATAGGCGCAGATCCAGCCACTATATTAAGTGCCGTTACGCCAGTGCCAGATACATTATCAGAATACGCTTTTGCAGGATTGTTACGAAATAGTCGAACTGAAGTTGTTAAGTCATTATCAAATGAATTAGAAGTGCCAGCAACAGCTGAAATTATTCTCGAAGGTTATATCGATCCCAATGAACTAGCTGCTGAAGGCCCTTATGGTGATCATACTGGTTATTATAATGAAGTTGAAAAATTTGCCGTGTTCACGGTAACTCATTTAACTAGACGCAAAGATGCCATTTATCATTCCACTTATACCGGTAGGCCACCAGATGAACCGGCAGTAATGGGATTAGCATTAAATGAAGTGTTTATTCCAATATTACAAAAACAATTTCCTGAAATTGTTGATTTTTATCTTCCACCTGAGGGATGTTCTTACCGAATTGCTATTGTCACAATCAAAAAACAATATCCAGGGCATGCCAAAAGAGTCATGATGGGTATTTGGTCCTATTTAAGACAATTTATGTATACTAAATTTATTATTGTTTGTGATGATGATATTAATGCAAGGGATTGGAAAGATGTTATGTGGGCTATATCAACAAGAATGGATCCACACAGAGATACTACATTTGTTGATAATACTCCAATTGATTATCTAGACTTCGCTTCACCTGTATCTGGCTTAGGGTCTAAAATGGGATTGGATGCTACAAATAAGTGGCAGGGTGAAACAAATCGAGAATGGGGTAGCATTATTACTAAAGATGAAAAAGTGGTTGCCCATGTTGATAAAATTTGGCAGGAACTTGGTTTGTAATATATTTAACTAATTAATGGGAAAGTAATGGATAAAGTTAATTGCAAAACAAAACTATTCCCTTTTGGAGCAATTATGTATAATTATTGCCAATATTATGGCATTTAGACAATTATGAAAAAACTTCAAATTATATTGGCTTTGATGTTATTTATCTCTTATGGAGTAATGGCAAGTGAAGCTAAAACACAGCCTGATACGGAATTAAAAGTGAGCGACCCAGGTTCACTAATACCTTCTTTATTGCTTGCTGCTGAAAAGGGTGATATGCAATCACAATATAATCTCGGTACCATTTATAAACAAGGGTTAGGTGTTGAAGTTAATGATTTAAAAGCATTTTTTTGGTTCAATAAAGCTGCGGAACAAGGATTAGCTAAAGCACAAAATAATTTAGCTTATATGTATCAAAATGGATTAGGAACCAAAGCGAATTTATCTGAAGCATTCAAATTTTTTAAATTGGCAGCTGATCAGAATTATCCTTTAGCTAAATATAATTTGGCGTTAATGTATAAAAATGGTGAAGGAGTTGCTAAAGATATTTCTGCTGCGATTAATTATTTTACCCAAGCAGGCGATCAAGGTATTTATGATGCCTATTTAAATCTGGGTATTATGTACTTTTTTGGTGATGATGTAGAAAAAGATCGAATGATTGCTGCTGATTGGTTTAGTCAAGCTGCAAAAGATAATAATGCTGAAGCACAATATTATTTAGGATTAATGTCTCAAAATGGTGATGGTTTAACTCAGGATTATGTTGCAGCACTTTATTTTTATACGCAAGCCGCAGAACGAGGTCATGTATTGGCGATGTATAATTTAGGTATTATGTATGCAACTGGCTCGGGGACAAGACCAGATAATACTCAAGCAGCTCATTGGTTTACTAAAGCAGCCGAGGGTGGTAATGCTGATGCCCAATATAATATTGCTGTTATGTATGATGTCGGTGGTGGGGTCCCTAAAGACGAACAAAAAGCTATAGATTGGTATAATAAAGCCGCCAATCAAGGAAGTGTTGATGCTCAATATAATTTAGCTATTAAATACCTTGAAGGTCAGGATGTTAAACAAAATATTAATGTAGCTATTTATTGGTTCACCAAAGCTAGCGAGCAAGGTGATGAAGATGCTAAAGCATATTTGGAACAACTTTCTCAAAATAAAAAGGGCGAATAAGCCCTTTTTTATTATCCTGAATTTCGCATTCCTGCTGCAATACCTGAAATTGTTATCATTAATCCTTGTTCAACAATACTATTTTCATCATTATTTTTACGAGAACGACTCAATAATTCGGCTTGCAATAAGTTAAGTGGTTCAATATAAGTATTACGCAATGCGACTGACTCGGCAATCCATGGTAAGTCAGCCATTAAGCTAATATCATCCGTGATGGTTAGTACAGTATTGATATCTTCAGTTAATAAATTTCTTAATTCATCACCTAATGGCCATAATGTAGAGGAAACTAGACGTTGTTCATAATATTCATGAATATTTGGTGCTGCTTTGGCATAAACCATTTCTAGCATTCCTAAACGAGCATTAAAAAATGGCCAATTATGATACATATCTTGCAATTGCTCTTTTTTACCTTCAAGGATAACAACTCTAAGTGCACTACCTGCACCAAGCCATGAAGGCACCATTAAACGGTTTTGAGTCCAAGCAAAAATCCATGGTATTGCACGTAGGCTCTCAATTCCACCACCTGTTCGACGTTTTTGTGGACGGGAACCTAATGGTAATCTACCTAGTTCTGCTTCTGGTGTAACTGCTCTAAAATAATCAACAAATTCAGCTTTTTCTCGAACATAGCTTCGATAGCATTGGCAAGAATAATCTGACATTTCATCCATAATATCTCGCCAGACTTGCTTAGGCTCTGGAGGTGGAAGTAAATTTGCTTGTAAAATCGCTGATGCATAAAGCATTAAGCTACTAAGTGCAACCTCAGGTAGACCAAGCTTAAATCTAATCATCTCGCCTTGTTCTGTAACACGTAAACCACCTTTAAGTGATCCTGGTGGTTGTGAAAGTAAAGCCGCATGAGCTGGTGCACCACCACGTCCAATTGAACCACCACGACCATGGAATAATACTAAGTTAATATTATATTTTTCAAACAAATTGACTAATTCTTCTTGTGACCGATATTGTGCCCATGACGCAGCAAGTGTTCCTGCATCTTTCGCAGAATCTGAATAGCCAATCATTACCATCTGTTTGCCATTGATCTTTTCACGATACCAAGGAATATCTAAAAGTTTTTGCATAACAGATTTAGCATTATTTAAATCTTCTAAGGTTTCAAATAATGGCGCAACAGGAATATTTTTTTGGCAATCAACACTTTTTAGAAGTAAATAAACGGCCAAGATATCAGAAGGTGCTTTGGCCATTGAAATTACATAAGAAGCAATTGATTCCTCACCAGCTTTTTTGATAACTCGGCAGGTATCTAACACTTCTTGAACCATTTCATCAGGTTGCCAATTATAAGGAAGTAATGGTCGATTAGATTGTAATTCAGCTAATAAAAATTCCTGTTTTTCTTCTTCTGTCCATGAGGCATAACTACCTAAATTAAGTTCTTTAGTTAAAGCGTCTAATGCTTCTGTGTGTATAGAACTATCTTGACGAATATCTAATCGAACTAATTGCAATCCAAAGCTTTTAATACGTCTTAATGTATCTAATAATGGCCCATGAGCAATAGTTGACATGCCATTCTCTATTAAAGATTCATAACAGATATAAAGTGGTGTCCATAATTGTTCATTTTTAGTCAAAAGATCGGCTGGCGCTAAAACTTGCTCATTGTTTAATAGTGAAATGATATAACCGTGGGTTTTAACTAAACGAGATCGTAGTTGTTTCATTACGGCTCGGTAAGGCTCTGATGCAGTTTTATTTTGTTCGTTTAATAAATCAATAACCGATTGACTACATTCTGTCATGGATAATTCACGAACTAGAATCTGAATATCCGCTAAAAATAATTCAATTGCTTTTAATCTGGCTTGTAACATGACCTTTTCTGTCACCTTAGCTGTGACATTTGGATTGCCATCTCGATCTCCGCCCATCCATGAGGTAAATTTAACTGGTACATGTTCAACGGATAGCTCTTCATTAAATGAATCAACTAGTTGATCATTGAACTCACGTAAAAATAGAGGAACACCTTCCCATAAACTATCTTCAATAACCGAAAATCCCCATTTAGCTTCATCAAGAGGTGTAGGGCGTTTTTTACGAATTTCGTCGGTATACCATGCTTGGCAAACGAGCTGTTTTAAACGACGCATAATCCGTTCTTTTTCATAATCGGCTAAATCATTATGGTCAAGTTGTGATAAACAACTATTAATTGCGGTATAAGTATTAATCATTGTGCGGCGATTGATTTCGGTTGGATGAGCAGTAAGTACTAACTCAATAGATAAATTATCAATCGCTTGTGAAATAGTCTGAGGAGCAAAATTTAAGTTTTTAAGTGATTTGAATAATTCAGTCATCTTTTTAGGACTACTTGATGCTTCGCCATGAGGCGAAATACCATAATACTCTGCAGCAGTGTTAACTAAATTTAAAAACTGGTTAAATGCACGTGCAACATGAAGTAGATCTTGATCATTAAGATTCTCAATTAACTTAAGTAATTCACTATGCGCTTGTTTATTTCCTTGTTGCGCCGATTTGGATAACTGACGGATTTTTTCGACTAAATCGAAAGTTTCATTACCTGTTGCGCGTTTAATTGCATCGCCTAATAGGGTGCCTAACATATTGACGTTACTTCGCATTGATGAGTATTGATTATTCATTCTATTCTCTACTTGTTTATATTTTTGCCTAAGTGCGTTTAAACTGTATGATTAAAATGACAATTTAAAGAAAAAGGTATAAATATAGATTAATTGCTCAGGATACATACTTTATAACAATGTTGTATTGAATTTAAATAATAAAATTTTATGGATTTTATTATTTCTATTGTTTTTATTATATTTGCTAAATAAATATTCTTACTATTATGAAAAGTTAAAATTTTATTTAGAAAGACTTTTTTGTATTAACACTGCGTTAGTAAACTGTATATTGTTGTCAATTAAGTATATACTAATGCCATTATGAATAAGTATTGGATGAATTAATGATCGTTGTTTTTTATATCGCATCGATAATTGCTGTTTTTGCAAGTATAAAAGTGATTTTTTGTCGGCGAGTAGAAAAAGCAATTTTATATCTGGCTATATCACTTTTTGCATCAGCATTAATATTTATTCTCCTTGAAACATATATTTCGGCTGTTTTATATATTCTTTTTTTTATTGGTGGAGCTGTCATTCTGTTTAGGGCTGTTTCTTTAATGCTCGAAATGCGTCGCGACAATGTTGAAAATGGTAAACATGGTATCAGTCCCAAAATTTGGCTAGGACCATTAGTTTTAGCGTTTATTTTATTAGTTGTTCTTATTTATGGCGTAGTAAGCACTGACTATACACAGTTCACGGAATCTCATGAATTGATGCACCAAATGTCAATCTATGCTTATGTATTAATGGCTGAGTTAGCTACATTTTTATTATTAGGTGCTGCAGTTATATCTTATCATTTTATGCATCGAATGCTGTCGGAGAAATAATGTGATACCACTTATGTATGGTTTGATTTTTGCCTCTATCTTATTTGTAATAGGGCTTTTAGGGGTAATGATTAGACGTAATCTCTACTTCTTATTGTTAAGTCTTGTCATCATGAATAATGGAGCCATTGCAGCACTTTTTGTTGCAAGTAGTTATTGGCAGCAATCTGATGGAGAGGTGCTTGCTATATTAGCGGTAACGGCGGTATTAGCTCAAATATCTGTCGGGCTTGCTTTACTGGTAAAATTAATTTATCGACGTAAAAACTTTAATATTGACTCATTGAGTGAAATGAAAGGATGAATTTACTTTATTTAACTATCATTGTTCCATTATTATCTTTCTTGATATTAGTCTGTTTTGGGCGACAAATACAATCCATTAATGTTATGTTAATCGGGATTTGTACGATGTTTCTTGTTGGATTAATAACAATATTTTCTTGTATTGATTTTACTACCAATACTGTTCCTGATATGACATTGGTTTATACAAGAAATTTATGGACTTGGTTTTCAGTCGGTGATTTTGAAGTTCCTATATCTTTAACACTAGATGGCTTATCACTAACATTCTTAGTATTAATATCATTCTTTGGTTTATTGATTTATTTTTTTGCCGCCTGTTATTTAAAATCGAGAAAAGATATTTATACTTTTTATGCATATAGCAATTTACTTATAGCAAGTGTGTTAACGGTTGTTCTTGTTGATAATTTGTTTGTGATGTTACTTGGTTGGGAAGGGGTGAGTATAAGTACTTACTTACTTATTGGTATCTACTACAAACAAGCTCGCAATAGTTATGCTGCCGTTAAAGCATTTGTTATGATGCATTTAACTGATATTTTTCTAATCATAGGTATATTCTTACTTTATCAGACTTTAGAAACATTAAAAATTAGCGATATTTTAATAAAAGCGCATAATGATTTAGCTGTTGATTCAGATATTATTTTTTGGATTACGTTAATGTTATTTCTTGGCGCTATGAGTAAATCTGCGCTTTTCCCAATGCATTCATGGTTCAAAGAAACAACACTAGCACCGATGCCAGCGGTTGCGTTATTGCAATCTTCTACTGTTATATTTGCTGGTGTTTATCTGGTCTTAAGACTAAGCAATCTGTTTATGATGTCAAGTGATACGCTTAATATAATGCTTTTATTTGCTTCTTTGACTGTTATTTTTGCCAGTAGTATTGCTTTGGTTCAAAATGATATAAAACAGATTATAACTTATATCAATTTAGCGCAAATAAGTTATCTATTTTATGCATTTTCGACCCAGAGCTGGAATTTGTCATTAAGTTGTTTGATTAATTATGCTGTAACTAGCACATTACTCATTCTTGCTTCTGCAATTTTAATCAAACAGTGCCAAGGTGAACGAGACATCAATAAACTTGGTGGCTTGTTAAAGTCTAATCGAGTTTTATATGCAATCTTCTTAGTAATCATGTTATCACTTAGTGCCTTACCGTGGGTGTCAGCATCATTTTATATTAAAGGTGATATTATTTGGGGATTAATGGCTCAAGATAGTTTAATGGCCGGTACTATCGGCTTATTAGGTATTTTATTGTCTAGTTTATGTATTTGGCGATTGATATTTTTGGTTTTCCATCATTCAATTAAAATTGAAAAGATAATAAGAATCAGAAAAATAAATTATTATCCGCTTTTTATCTTATTGATATTTACTACGGCACTGTTTATTTACTTGCCATTGCCGATAAAAGGGATAATCCCAATAGCCAATTTAGATACGCAAGGTCAGATCCCATTTAGAATATTGCTGTGTGCAGTAACCTTATTAAGTTTAGTCATTGCCTATATTCTTTATGCTCATCCGAACGCTGAAGTTCATGAAATTCTCAATACTCCGATGATCAAATCGTTAGGAAAATTATGTAAAAGTGATTGGCGATTTGACTATTTGTTAAATAATGTTTTTGTAAAACCATATATTTATTTAGCAAACTTATTGAAAAAGGATCCATTAGCCTTATGGGATGATTGGATTATGTGGGGGATAAAGAAAATAAATGCTTATATTGTCAGTTTAGAAAACGGACAAATAAGATGGTATATGGTTTCAATGGTAATAGGTAGCATTATTATATTAATGTTATTGATTTTTATTTGATAAAGGTGTGAACTTAATGTTGTTATGGCTTGTTTTCTTACCTGTAATTGGCGGATTTATTGGTTGGCTTTGTCATGTATTTTTACAGAGAATCATGACTTCAACCGATATACAGTTGCGTTGGCAACGTTTACCAATGATGATTGCTCTTATAACCATATTAATCACGTTTATTTTGGTAATTGTTTTATGGGCAGATGCAAGCAGTTCTTTAGAACAAAGTCCAAACTGGATTAAAGAAGTTAATATTGATTGGATCCCTTTACTTGGTATTCATTTTCATTTGGTATTAGATGGTTTATCTTTGATTGTTATTAGTTCAACACTCTTTGTTGTATTGTTAGTTATTGTTTATTCTAGTAAAGAAAATCTTAATAATGTCGGATTATTTTATTTATGTGTATTATTTATGGCATCAGCCATTATGATGTTATTTGTAATCACTGATCTGTTTTTAATGTTTTTCTTCTGGGAAGCGGTAGCTATTCCAATCTATTTTTTAATTTCGTTGTGGGGCAGACGAGATTTAAATTCACAATTACGTTTTAATGGTGCTAGCAAATTTTTAATTTACACTCAGATAAGTAGCCTACTAATGCTAATATCGATTGTATCATTGGCTTTAATCAACTGGAACATAACGGCGAAATGGACTTTTGATTATCAAATTTTAACTAATACGCCGATTTCAAGTAATACCGAATTTTTATTAATGCTAGGCTTTTTAGCTGCTTTTATTATACGTATTCCTTTAATCCCTTTTCATAATTGGTTTATTGAAGCACATATTGAATCGTCAACAAGTGGTTCGATGATGATAAGTGGTTTGTTAGTTAATACAGCGGCATTTGGTTTATTACGTTTTGTGATCCCACTTTTTCCTAATGCTTCGCTAACGATTATGCCGTTTATTTTAGTGTTGGCTATATGTACGTTGTTTTATACCGCTTTACTTGCTTTTAATCAGACAGATATTAAGAAGCTGATTGCTTATATCCATATTGCTTTAATGGGATTTGTCACGGCTATTATTTATAGCGGCTCAGTTATTGCTTTCCAAGGTGTTGTTATTCAAATGATAGCTGTTAATTTAGCTATTGTTGGTATGTTTATAATAAGTGGTTTGTTAGCAGAATGTTATTTAACCCGAAACATTAATCAATTCGTTGGCTTAAAAGAGCAAGTAAAGTATTTGTCTTCTTTTACTCTATTTTTTATGTTAGCTGTGTTAGGTATTCCAGGAACGGCTAACTTTGTTGGTAATTATATGATGTTATTAGGTAGTTATAACTCATATCCTTATTACACTATCTTACTGGCAATTGGATTATTGTTATTGTCGATATCGTTAATTATTCGCATGCAACCTATTTTTTATGGCGTAGTTGATAAAATTACGGTTACAAAACACTTGCTGAGTAAAAAAGATATTTTTCTATTGTCTAGTGTGCTTATTGTATTAATTTTTATTGGATTATATCCAAAAATGGTTTTAGATATGTCTTATTCTATTGTCAACCAAACACTGCAATATATAATTACTGAAAGAGTGGGAGAGTAATAACTTATGATAGCTTTATTGCCAATATTTATATTGAGCTTTGCCATAATAGTTTTGCTCATCGCATTATTTATTTTCAAAATAGATACTAAAAAATGTGCTACTTTAACCATATCGGGATTAATTTTTGCATTAGTTTTCTCAGCAATTTTGGGGTATAAAATTTCATTTAATACCCAAGCAATATCAGATATTAGTAGTGACAATATGCAAATATCTGTTTCTTCGCCACTAGATACTAGTGATAAAACGCCTGCAACTGAACAAACGGTAGCTATTGATGCCGTACCTACAGAACAAGAAATCACTACCTCGGAAAATTCGGAAATTACAGAGTCTGTTACAGAAAATAATGATATGGTTGGATCGTCACCTAATGTAGATGATACTCAGCAGAATGATGCTAATAACGAATGGGGAGCTCATCATGTTACTGCGTTATTTACTTGTGATGGTTATGGGTTACTTTATACAAGCTTAATTTTAATCATTTCAATTGTGGTCGCATCATTAGCTTATCGATGGTTTGTACAAGAAGAAATCAACCATGGATTATTCTATATAATTTTACTATTTATGACATTAGGCGGAATCACTTTAGTTTATGCTAGTCATTTAATGTCATTCTTTCTTGGAATTGAATTACTTTCGATTCCATTTATTGGCTTAATCGGCTATCAATACATCCAAACCCATGCGCTAGAAGCTGCGATTAAATATATGATTTTGTCTGCCATTGCTAGTTCATTTTTGTTAATGGGTATTGCTTTTTATTATGCTACGACTGGCGAACTGACATTTAGTGGTTTAAGTTATCAATTATCAACCATGACCTATCCAAGTACATTATTATTAATTGGTATTTGTTTAATGCTAGTTGGTATTGGTTTTAAACTTTCGCTGGTACCTTTCCAACTTTGGTTACCTGACGTTTACCAAGGGGCTCCGACAGTTGTTTCATTACTACTATCAACGGTAGGTAAAGTCGCCGTGTTTTGTGCTATTGCCAGACTATTTTTATTAGCACCAATAGTAAATAATGAAACAATCCGTATTATTTTGGTTATCATGGCCTTTTGTTCAATTTTATGGGGAAATTTATTGGCATTAATGCAAAGTAGCTTAAAAAGGTTATTGGCTTATTCCTCAGTTGCCCATTTTGGCTATCTTTTGCTGGCTTTAATTGCCGTGCAGTATCAGGTGCTCGCTTTAGAAACAATAGGTGTTTATTTAATTGGCTACATTTTTGCCAACATCTGTGTTTTAGGCGTGATCAGCTTAGAATCCCATTCCAATGAGTTACAGGATCATGAAAAGGAAATTGATCTTTCAGGATTATTTTGGCGTCGCCCTATTTTAGCCTTGGCAATGGGAGTTGGTTTATTATCTCTAGCAGGTGCACCACTTACAGCAGGTTTTGTAGGACGTTTTCTTTTAGTACTATTAGGTGTGACGGCTGAGTTATGGTGGTTAATTGCTGCAGTAGTGATTGGTAGTACTATAGGTTTATATTTCTACTCACGACTTATTCTTAATCTTTATATTAGGCCGCCTATCAGCCATGATGATTTCTCAAGTAATAATTCTATTATTAAATTGAAATGGCAAGATATAAAAGTGAGTGAATTATTTATTGTTATCGCAGCATTATTAACCATGGTATGTGGTGTTTATCCTAAATGGTTATTTAACTTGGTTAGTATGGCACAATATTTAACGACTTAATTTTTTTGCTGGTTCATTGTTGGCGGGTACTGTATTTATTTAGTTAATTGAATAAAATTGTTAATAATAGAGATATTTGTTGTTGACTTAAAAGATATTGGCAAGAAATAGTTAATAATCGATTTATTTATTGTGTTATAATTCTGCACTTTAATATTTTTATATTCATTAAGAGGACCAATATGGACTTTTTTATTTCTAATGCATACGCAGCTGATGGTGCTCAGCCTGGTGGCGATTACATAATGCCAATTATGTTGGTGGTGTTTGGGCTATTTTTCTATTTTATGATTATGCGTCCACAACAAAAACGTGCTAAAGCACATCGTGAGTTAATGGCTTCTATTTCAAAAGGTGATGAAGTATTAACTAATGGTGGACTTATTGGTCGAGTATCAAAAGTTAATGAAAATGGTTATATTGTGTTAGAGTTAAATGATACAACTGAAGTTGTTATCAAACGTGACTTCATCACATCGGTATTACCAAAAGGAACAATGAAATCATTATAATAGATTTTGCTATTATAATTCATTGTATTAATTATCTAATCCCACAAGAGAATATGTCGTGCTAAATCGCTATCCTTTGTGGAAGTACATTATGTTGGTCGTCGTGATTTGCGTCGGCCTACTTTATGCTCTTCCAAATATTTATGGTGAAGATCCCGCTATACAAATTTCAGGTTCAAATAGTGCCGAAATTAATGTTGCTACGCAAGATAAAGTCAAACAACTTTTGGTGAAAAATCAAATTGAACCTAAATCACTAGTTTATGAAAATAAATCTATTTTAATTCGTTTAAGTGATAATGATACTCAGCTGAAAGCTAAGGAATTAATATCACAAGAATTAGGTGATGATTATACTGTTGCACTAAATCTAGCGCCTGCAACACCATCATGGTTAACGATGATTGGTGCCGAACCCATGAAATTAGGGCTTGATTTGCGTGGTGGTGTGCATTTCTTAATGGAAGTAGATATGACTACTGCGTTAAGTAAATTGACAGAACAATCGATTGAAAATTTAAAAGCAGAGTTCAATAAAAATAATCTAAATTACAAAGCATTAAATAAAAGTAGTAATCAACAAATCTTAATGCAATTCGATAATACAGAAGATCGAAACAAAGCTATTACTAAAATTAATGGATTGCAAGATTATGAATTAACTTCGCAAAGTGAAAATAGCATCGTTATTAGTGTCAGCCAACAGCGGCTACAACAAGCTAAAAGTGATGCTGTACAACAAAATACCACCATTTTGCGTAATCGTGTTAATCAATTAGGTGTTGCTGAACCAATTGTTCAACGTCAAGGTTCTGATCGTATTGTTGTTGAGTTACCTGGTATTCAAGATACTGCATTAGCTAAACGAATTTTAGGTGCAACTGCAACCCTCGAGTTTAGACAAGTAAATGAAGATGGTTCAACTGACTTAGAAGCTATTTTAAAAGGTGAAATGCGTGTTCCATATGGTTCTGAAATAAAATATATGGAAAATGGTCGTCCGGTCTTACTTTATAAACGTGTAGTATTAACAGGTGATCATATTACCGATTCTTCATTTAGAGTAAATGAATATAGCCAGCCTGAAGTTTCTATTAACTTAGATAGTGCTGGCGGCAAAACTATGCTTGATTTCACGCAGAAACATCTGAAAAAAGCAATGGCAACATTATTTGTTGAATATAAAGATACAGGAAAACGTGATGAAAATGATAAACCTATTCTTGAAAAACAAGAGAGAGTTATCAATGTAGCAACGATCCAAGGTATTTTTAGTGACCGATTCCAAGTAACTGGGATTAGTAGTGTTGATGAAGCTAGAAACTTATCACTACTATTAAGAGCAGGTGCATTGATTGCGCCGATCCAAATAATTGAAGAACGTACCGTTGGTCCGTCAATGGGGCAAGAAAATATTACTCAAGGTTTAGAATCTTGTGTATGGGGATTATTAATTTCGGTAATCTTTATGTTAGTGGTATATCGTTTATTTGGTGTATTCGCTAGCCTTGCATTAGTTGCAAACTTAATTCTTATTGTTGGTGCAATGTCTTTATTACCTGGGGCAACATTAAGTATGCCAGGTATTGCCGGTATCGTACTAACTGTAGGTATGGCGGTTGATGCGAATGTTTTAATTAATGAGCGTATAAAAGAAGAGCTCAGTAATGGTCGAGGTGTCCAACATGCAATTAACGAAGGTTATGCTGGCGCTTGGAGTAGTATTTTTGATGCCAATATTACCACATTAATAACTGCGATTATTCTTTATGCAGTAGGTACAGGTTCTATCAAAGGCTTTGCCATTACATTAGGTATCGGTATTGTAACATCGATGTTTACCTCGATCGTAGGGACTCGAGCTCTGGCCAATCTTATTTATGGTGGTCGTCGCGTCAATAAGTTATCAATTTAGAGGTTTATTGTGACTATTAATAAAAAAGAAAATCATGATGTTAGAGAATTAAATCATGGACGAAGAGTACTCGACTTTTTAAAATTTGGCTTCATCGCTTTTGTTATCTCAATGTTATTGGTTATTGCTTCATTTGTGGTTGTTCTTGTTAAAGGCTTTAATCTTGGACAGGATTTTACCGGTGGCACCACAGTTGAACTGACAGTAACTAAAGCCGTAAATCTTGATGATTTACGTAATAGTTTACGTGATGCAGGTTATCATGAACCAGTCGTTCAGTATTATGGCAGCAGTAAAGATATTATTATCCGTTTAGCCACCGCCAATCAAAATGAGGGTAGTGCATCATCTGCAATTGATAATGCATTAGGTACTAAAATCTCTAATTTAGTACATAAAGATATTGATAGTAATGCTGAAATTAAGCGAGTTGAATTCGTTGGACCTACGGTTGGTTCTGAATTAGCTCAAGATGGTATTTTGGCGATCTGCGCCGCATTAATATGTATCTTAATCTATATTGCATTTCGATTTGAATGGCGATTTGGTACTGGTGCTGTTGTAGCATTAGCGCATGACGTAGTCATTACCGCTGGCTATTTATCACTCTTTGATCGTGAATTAGATTTAACCATTATTGCAGCAATGTTATCTATAATTGGTTATTCACTTAATGATACTATCGTTGTATTCGATCGAATTCGTGAGAATTTTAGAAAAATACGACGTGCGTCGCCATATGATGTTATCAACATCTCATTAACTCAAACATTACATCGAACCTTAATGACATCTGGCACAACGTTAGCCGTTGTTATTATCTTATATATTTTCGGTGGTTCAATGTTAAAAGGTTTCTCTGAAACATTAGGGGTTGGTATTGTGTTAGGTACAATTTCATCAATTTACGTAGCAGCATATATGTCGCTTAAATTAGGTGTGAAACGTGAACACTTTATGCCACCAAAAGTTGAAGCAGAAGGCGCGGATCAAAACGCAATTTTACGTTAATCATTCAAGCTCTGTCATAGCCTGACAGAGCTTTGTTAGCTTTTTTTTTGAGCAAATAATATTAATTTATTTGACACCCTTTAACTAGTTGCATATTATTAGCCACAGTTTTTTATCCCTTTAGGGGCCATAGCTCAGCTGGGAGAGCGCAACGCTGGCAGCGTTGAGGTCAGGGGTTCGATCCCCCTTGGCTCCACCAATTCTAAATTCTGCAATTCAAATCCTTTTAGAAATATTTATACAGTGCTAAGATAGCAAAACTAGCAATTATTAGTCATTAAATATGATTCAATACAATCCAAAAATCTTAGCAAATGAATGTCGTGATATGAATGATATTCGAGCGGAAATTGATAATATAGATCATCTGGTAATTCAATTACTCGCAACTCGTTTTGACTATGTTAAAACAGCAAGCCAATTCAAAAAAAATGCTACCGATGTGCAAGCTAAAGAACGTTTTAATAGCATGCTTGAGCAACGTAAACTTTGGGCTGATGAGTTAGGTCTCAATGGCGATGTAATTAAAGAATTGTATGCTAACTTAGTTAGATATTTTATTGATGAAGAATTAAAGTATTTTAATAATAATGGTAAATAAAATGAATTACGCCAATAAACAACAACTATTAGATGAAATTAATAAAACAGCTAAGCTATTTATTGATGAATTCAGTGGATTAACCGAAGCGGAGAAAGATAAACTGATTGAAGGTGTTGATCGAACACCAGCCCAAATGATAGCTTATCAATTAGGATGGTTAGATCTTGTAAAATCTTGGGATGATGCCGAACTTGCTGGGCAAACGCCTATACTACCAGCGGAAGGATATAAATGGAATCAGTTAGGTGAATTATACCAACATTTTTATAAAATATATCAAGATTATTCATTACAAGAACTGATCCAATTATTTAAGCAAAAACTGACTACTTGGAATAGTTGGATTGAGTCATTAGATGATAATACGCTTTTTACTAAAGATGCTCGCAATTGGACAAAACCTTATCCTTCAGCATGGCCTGTGGCACGATTTATTCACATTAATTCAGTTGCACCATTTAAATCCTTTAGAACTAAAATCAGGAAATGGAAAAAACTAAATTCACATTAGTAACATCATAACAATTTTTTTAAATGGATGGAAAAAAATGGCCTTTTCAGAATTAGAAAAAGAACAATTGCTACAACTTAAATATGTTGGCGATAAAATTATTGAAAGATTACAACAGATGGAATTAGATTCCTTCGAAAAACTACGTAATAGCAATTTAGATGAAATATTAAATAAAGGTGCTTTACTAACTGGATCATCATGTTGGAAAAATAGCCATCAAGCTAAAACAGCCATCCAAAATATTTTGGCTTGGGTTAATCAAAGCTAATTAATATTTTATTCTAACTAATTACTAAATCTATGCTTATCCCTATGTATATAAGGAACAACCTGCGCAGTGTGCCATCGAGCGTTAAGATTTTATTTTTTTGTTTTGGCTTACTTTCTTGATACCATGGTGATAATGCTTGCCATGGTGTATACCATCAGGTGATTCCTGTGTATTAAAGCGTACTTCATGAATATCAAGTAATGTTTCACTTATATGATTAAATAAACAATGTGTATCGAGCAAAGCAAATTCTATGTTGATTAGTGCGTCTAGTGCATCTTGTACATTGAATTCAATATTTACGCCAGTCATTTTTTTACCTATACTATTTAAAAGGTATTCGCGGGCAGTCTCCGACAGGACCTCCAATCCCACGCGCAGCCTATCCAACGTGTCGGCGATTGGGTTTTAAGTTATGCTCATTTAAACACTCTAATACAGCTAACATTGTCTTAACCTCACCATCAATCATAAAACGTTAGATATAGCGACGGCGAACTACTGATTTTTGCAGATGATCAAAGTATTCCATCCTCACCCAAATCTAGCCAGGCAGTTTTAACGAATTAGCCAGTAATAAGGTGTATCCCTATATGTATAGGGAACACTCCAACACCACGAACGGTCGCACTAAACTTACCGGTTTATCCCTAAGTGTATAGGGAACACACCATCAACAAAATCAGGGAAAGAATTATCGGCGGTTTATCCCTAAGTGTATAGGGAACACAAAGCCAACCCGGATCATGTCTAGTGCAAACTGCGGTTTATCCCTAAGTGTATAGGGAACACATTCGCTCGTCAAAACGTGGGCGGTTGGCACGCGGTTTATCCCTATGTGTATAGGGAACACTTTTAGACATATCCTTCATGTGTGCGATATCTCGGTTTATCCCTATGTGTATAGGGAACACTCACAATATTGTGCTATCTTATAAAGAGCAAACGGTTTATCCCTATGTGTATAGGGAACACATAAAACAGTTAAGAATTTGCTCGAGGAGAGACGGTTTATCCCTATGTGTATAGGGAACACTTAAAAACGGCTGTCACTCTGCCAGCGACACGCGGTTTATCCCTATGTGTATAGGGAACACCCTAATTATAACTAATTGTTTTATAATTGAAATATAAGGGAGTAATTTTTTACCGATTTTTTCTGTATGAAATTCACTCAACTTATTGCCAGTTAAAATTATTAATATTTAACTTTAAATTAATTTAGATAAAAGCCTAATTCCTTGGAATAAAAAGAAGGTTCTTTTTCTGTCTCAATTAACACAATAATGGCATTTGGTCTATGTATTTGTTGTCTCAATTTTTCTAGATGCTGTTGGTCAAGTTGTGGGACGGCTTTTTTAACTCTAGCCCATTTAGATGCACTAATTGTAACATGGCTTTGTTCCCATGCGTATTCGTTACTACTACAGTAAGGAATAACTTTTCCATCTTGTTGATATGCTAAATAAAGATCAATATTATCTTTTGATAAACGGGTTGAAACTTCAATTTCCTTATCCCATTCACCATTGAACTGTTCACGGCTATAGCATTTATTAAAATTCAATATAATACTTTTAGCTTGTGAACTTTGTCCTAGTTGTTGTCCTAATGCTTGATAAAAAGCCTCTTGTAAACCTTCTGGTGGTTCAAGATCATGGCGATAAACAGCTTCTATAAGTAGTCTTGCCTCTTCAGGCATTGTTATAACACCTCTTTCACGTAAAACCCGTTGGGTAAACCATAAATAGGCATGATTAGCGTAAACATATTTAGTATTGCAAAATTCTGGATTATCTAGCCAATCTTCACTTGGATCATCCTGCCATGTTGGCGCAAATACGGTCAATATAGGTTGATTTCGCTCATCACGTGGTTGATTTTGGTGGGTGGGTGATTTGATATTTCCGTGTTTATCTCGCACATGTCGTTGTAAACGCCCTGCACGTTGAATCAATAGATCAATAGGTGCAATGTCACTAATCATTTCGTCAAAATCAAGATCTAATGATTGCTCAATGACTTGAGTCGCAATTATGATTTTTGCCGAGCGAATGTTGTTATTTGAGGTTTTTCCCGCCCATTCGATAGTTTTTTGCTCGATAGCCAAACGATCACAATAAGCAAAACGACTATGAAATAGCAAAATTTGCTTACTATCAAGATGCAAATTTTGTTTTATTTGTTGATATAAACTAATGGCATCAGCCACACTATTTTTTATCCAACAAATAATTTTTCCTTGCTCAATTGCTTTCTTTATTTTTTCTATACCGGAATTGATATTATCAATCCAGTCAATCTTAACTTGTCGCTTTACTTCATCTCTTGTTTCTATTGCTTGTTCGACTAAGTTTTTTTGATTTAGTTGAGTAAATAAAGGAAAAGGTAAATCTGTATTAAGTGTTAAAGATGATGGTGTTGATGTTAATCCATTATAGAAGGCGTTAAGCAATTTTTCGCGCAGAAAAAATGGTAAAGTCGCAGTAAGAATAATTGCACTGCCACCTTGCGATGCATGATAATGCAATAATGATTCTAATAGTTTTACCATATAACTATCATAAGCATGAACTTCGTCTAAAATAAGTAATTTATGACGCAACCCTAATAATCGTAACGATTGATGTTTAAACGGCATTACAGCCATCAAAGCTTGATCCAATGTACCAACCCCAACTTCCGCCAGTAATGACTTTTTACGAGTATCGACAAACCATTCATTGCACTCGCTACTGGCTGAATTATCATTGTTGAGATATTTTTGCTGACTAATATTATCTAAATTAATTATTGTTTGAGTAAAAGTCGGATTCATGTAACTTGCACCATGAGCCAAAACCAGAGATGGATGGCTATCGGCTTGATACAATTGACCGTAGATCTGTGCCGTTCGTTGATAGATACCATTAGCGGTTGCTTGAGTAGGCATACCGATGTAAATACCGTGAGCTTTCCCGGCAGCCATTAATCTATGAGCCAAAATCATAGATGCTTCGGTTTTACCGGCACCGGTGACATCCTCCATAATAAATAATTCAGGTTCAATATTGGTTAATTGGCAGGATAGTGCTTGTTGCTGTAGTGGTGTCGGTTTTTCTATAAATGGAAACAGGTTTTTAATTCCATTAAAAGGAGTAATGGAGGACCTTTTAGGTAAAGTTGTTACGGCTTTTTCAGCATTAGCGAGTGCATAGTTTACCCAATACTCCGATAACTCCATTGATTTTGAACAAAAAGGGAAAAATTCCTCATTGGAACCTAACCAATCGCTGATAACTGTTATGGCTGCGATTAACCAGCTCAGTTTGCTGAGAATTTTGCGAGATTTTTTATCAAAAAAACTAGTGTGGTAACCAGCTAACCGATTATCTACAATAAACAACTTATTAATTGCTTTAATATAATCTAAAGATGCTTGTTTATCTTGTGAATTAAATGCTAAGTTGCCTTTGGCATCTAAGATTGGTGGCTTGCCATGGTGGCCGGTCATGATTAATAACCAAATATTATATATTTGGTCAATATTATAATTGTAATGTTCTAATTGGATTTCTGATTCTTGCATTAAATAATTCTTCCATAACCAGTGTCCAAGAGAATCATGTCGAGTTAAATAACTTTTGGCAGGATCTGGAGCGACAAGATTGGGATTATTGTGTTTGAATAATTGCTGAAATCCATTAGCGAATTTGCCAATATCATGCCAAGCTAAAAAATAGGCGAACCAAAGGGCGGCTGTTTCTGTCTCATCTGATGAAAAACCAATCTGTTCAAATAGCTCTGCAGAATTAAAATAATTGTTTTTTACTATATGATATCCACAAGCTGCAACATCTAAATTGTGGTAGGCTAAAAGGTGATAATTATCTGACTGATCGCCTTGTTGGCATTTTCCCCAATATTTGTAGAATGATTCAAGCATTAAAACGGATATCCTTATTTTAGATGATTAACTGGTTGGAATATTTAGCTGAGTATCATTAATGATTCTAAAATAATAAAAGAATATCGATTAAATTGCTAAATTTTTATACTAAAAAACCCCGTTCCTCAAAATTTTTTTATTATGAATCATGACGATTTATTCTTATCTAGTTAAAATTTGTTTTCTATAAAAGAATAAATCTTAAACAAATATTGATAACAATTAATGTTATAATCGCTGTTCATTATTAAGTTTATTAATAAGGTTTTGCTCATTCGCTGGAAGTTTGGCAAAATAGTTAACTTACTATGTTATTTAGCGTATTCTAAATCGTTTGAAATTTTTAATACTGAATAGGGTAAAATCTTATTTTGATAAATTGTTGATAAAACAGGAACTAAATTAGGATGATTAGTCAAAGAAAAAAAAATATCAAAAAGTTATTCATCTCAAGCTGTTTGAGTGGATTATTATTTTGTTCAATGACTGTCTATGCCGAAGAAGAACCAAATGTCACTTTGCTGTCAGATACACCGCTACAAGCTAACCCATCAACTGAGACCATTGAATCCCAGCCGATTGACAGAATTGAATCGAGTCAACCTACCGAGCATATTTACCATAAAACCATTTTTTCGTTATTGGGTGATCCGAAATATCCTGAAAATTTTGACCATCTAGAATATGTGAATCCCAATGCCCCTAAAGGTGGGATTATCAAACTACATGAAATAGGTAACTTTGATAATTTTAACCGTTATGCTAGTCGTGGCGCACCTGAACATTATTCTGGTGAGTTATACGATTCTCTGTTTACCTCAACAGCCGATGATATTTCCAGCTTTTATCCACTGATAGCAACTTCAATTACTTATTCTGATAGTTATCGTTGGGCAGAAGTCTCGATTAATCCTAATGCACGTTTTCAGGATGGTAAGCCAATAACCGCATATGACGTGGAATTTACTTTTCATAAATTTATGACCGAAGGTGTTTCACAATATCGAGTTTATAACAAAGGGGTAAATGTTAAAGTTATAGATGATTATCGAGTCCGTGTTGAATTACCAGAAAGCGATCGCGAAAAATTACTTTCTTTTGTTGGTAGTATGCATGTTTTACCTAAACATTTTTGGCAAGATCGTAATTTTTCTGAACCGTTAAGCACCCCTCCTGTTGGCAGCGGTCCTTATTATATTAGTGATTATAAAATGGGACAGTACGTGGTTTATAAGCGTAATCCTGACTATTGGGCAAAAGATTTACCTGTTAATAAAGGTTTAGATAATTTTGATGAAAAGCGTATTGATTATTATATAGATGATAGTATTGCTCTAGAGGCATTTAAAGCTGGGGAATACGATTTTCGAGGTGAAGGGCAACCAAAAAACTGGTTTACTCAATATCAAGGAAAATACTTTGATGCAAAAGATATCATAAAGCAAGAAAAAAACGTCGAAACTGCAGTAGATACTAGATGGTTAGCGTTTAATTTGCAGAAAGATCTTTTTAAAGATGTTAAAGTTCGCCAAGCAATAACTTTAGCTTTTGATTTTGAATGGCTTAATCACGCCTTTTATTATGATAGTTATAAAAGACCGTTTAGCTTTTTTGAAAATACCATTTATGCTGCAAAAGGTAAACCTAGTGAACAAGAACTTAAATGGTTAACACCATATAAGGATATTATTCCCGAGCAAGCCTTTGATGATGCCTATACTATTGCGAAAAGTGATGGACACGGTTTTAACCGCAATAACTTATTAACCGCCGCTAAATTGTTAGAAGAAGCGGGTTGGATTATTAACGATGGTAAGTTAATTAATGCTAAAACCGAGCAACCTTTTGAATTTGAGCTATTAACTTATACGGGTGCGGACGTCAAATATGCAATTCCATTTCAGCAAAATTTAGCCCGTTTAGGGATTACAATGAAAATAACTTCATTAGATTATGCCCAATTGACGCGCAGAATGCGTGAGCGTGATTATGACATGATGCCACGTAATTATAGTGCAATAGACTATCCATCTTCAGGTTTAGTACTTTTTTGGGGAAGTGAATATTTAAACTCTACATATAATGGTTCCGGCTTACATAATCAGGCAATTGATTCGATTATTGCTGAAATAATTAAAAATGTAGGTAATCAAAGTGAGTTAATTTCACTGGGGCGAGCGCTTGATCGTATTTTAACTCAAGAATATCCGATGATTCCAATGTGGTATAACAGCAAAACTTATTATGCATATTGGAACAAGTTTGGGCAACCAGCCATACAGCCAGCTTATGGAATAGGTATTGGTAGCTGGTGGTATGATGCAGACAAAGCAGCTAGTTTGACAAAGAATAGAGTACACTAATATGTTGAATTATTTTATCCGTCGATTATTGCTAATTATACCAACCTTACTAATCATTTTGACTATCAATTTTTTTATTGTGCAAATTGCACCAGGTGGCCCCGTTGATCAAGCTTTAGCTATGATGGAGAATGGGCCTCAAGCTGGGCAAGTATTGCTGCCTGGCAGTGAAAATATTCCGGTAAAGTTGACCGAACCAAAAAATAAATCAAATTATCGTGGTGCACGCGGTTTAGATCCTGAAATAGTGGCAATGATTGAAAAGCAGTATGGGTTTGATAAACCAATTTGGGAACGCTACATCAATACGTTAAAGCAATATATCCAGTTTGATTTTGGTAACAGTTTTTTTAAAAGTGAATCAGTATTAAGTTTAATTGCCAAAAGTTTACCTGTTTCTATTTCATTGGGATTATGGAGTACATTAATCATTTATTTAATCTCAATCCCATTAGGAATTCGTAAAGCGGTTAAAGATGGTTCAAGATTTGATTTTTGGTCAAGTACGTTAATTATCATTGGTTATGCAATACCCGCTTTTTTATTAGCCGTATTATTAATTGTTTTGTTCGCAGGTGGCAGTTATTGGGATATTTTCCCGCTGCGCGGATTGATTTCTAATAATTTTGAACAATTAGATTTTTGGGGCAAAGTAAAAGATTATGCGTGGCATATTTGCTTACCGACTATTGCTATGGTAGTAAGTGGTTTTGCCACACTAACCATGTTAACCAAAAACTCATTCTTAGATGAGATTCGTAAACAATATGTTGTTACTGCCAGAGCGAAAGGGTTAAGTGAAAGGCAAATTCTGTATAAGCACGTTTTTCGTAATGCAACCTTGCTTATTGTATCGGGTTTTCCTGCTGCATTTGTTGGTATTTTATTTACCGGTTCAGTATTGATTGAAGCTATTTTTTCGCTTAATGGATTGGGTCTTCTCGGCTATGAAGCAATTATACAGCGTGATTACCCGGTTATTTTTGGTTCATTGTATATATTTACATTGATTGGGCTTATTACCAAACTCTTATCAGATTTATCTTATATGATAATCGATCCACGTATTGACTTTGAGGCTCGCAACTGATGACTACGCACTATTCAATTAATCAGCTACGTTGGCAACGATTTAAACGCAATCGACGTGGGTATTATTCATTATGGTTATTTTCAATATTATTTATAATCAGCCTATTTTCTGATTTTATATTTAATGATCGACCAATATTTATCAAGTATCAAAATAACTATTATTCGCCAATATTCCATTTTTATCCGGAAACTGAATTTGGTGGACAATTTAAAACACAAACTAATTATTTAGATCCGGCGGTACAAAATAAGATTGAGTCTGATGGTTGGATACTTTGGCCTCCATTTCGTTATACTCATAATACTGTGATTCATGACACAACCAGCACGTTTCCTACACCACCATCAAAAAACCATCTGCTTGGCACCACCGATGCTGGATTTGATGTTTTAGCAAACATTGCCTATGGTTTTAGAGTTTCAATGTTTTTTGCCCTGTTTCTTACCTTTTTTACCTCCATTATCGGCGTGCTAATTGGCGCGATTCAAGGTTATTATGGTGGAAAAGTTGATCTATTAGGACAACGATTTATTGAGATTTGGAGTGGTTTACCTGAACTATTTGTGATAATTCTGCTTGCCAGTATCTTACCGCTTAATTTTTGGTGGTTATTAGGTATTACGGTGTTATTTGGCTGGATGGCATTGGTCGGTGTTGTTCGAGCAGAATTCTTCCGAACCCGTAACTTCGATTATATTCGAGCCGCTAAGGCTATGGGAGTAAGCGATAGTAAAATTATGTTACGACATATGCTACCAAATGCGATGGTGGCAACATTAACATTTTTACCATTTATTCTTTGTGGTTCAATTTCAACACTAACGGCACTTGATTTTCTTGGCTTTGGTTTACCAATTGATTCACCATCTTTAGGGCGATTATTACTACAAGGCAAAAATAATTTGCAAGCGCCTTGGTTAGGAATTAGTTCTTTTTTAGTTATTTCCATCTTATTGTCACTGTTAATATTTATTGGTGAAGCAATTAGAGATGCATTCGATCCAAACAAAGGAGTATATAAATGAGTTCTCCTTTATTATCTATCATTGATTTAAGTATTGCCTTTAAAACAGGCCAGCATTCACAAAATCAAGTTGTTGACGCTATTAGTTTTGATATTAATGAACAAGAAACAGTAGCATTAGTCGGTGAGTCAGGCTCTGGTAAAAGTGTAACAGCACTGTCAATATTAAGGCTGTTATCAAAAGAGCGAGTGATTTATCCTTCAGGAGATATTATTTTCGAAGATAAATCATTATTACATGCCTCTGAAAAACAATTGCGTAAAATTCGCGGTAATGAAATTAGTATGATATTTCAAGAGCCAATGGTATCACTTAATCCATTGCATACCGTTGAAAAACAACTTTATGAAGTCTTATCTTTACATCGGGGTATGCGACGTAATGTGGCTCGAGGTGAAATCTTACAATATCTCGATCGGGTTGGCATTAAAGATCCTAAAAGCAAACTGGCTTCTTATCCTCATCAGTTATCTGGCGGTGAAAGGCAACGTGTAATGATTGCCATGGCCATTTTAACTCATCCAAAATTATTAATTGCTGATGAACCAACTACTGCTTTAGATGTTTCTGTTCAGGGACAGATTATTGAATTACTCAAAGAGCTCAAAAAAGAGCTTAATATGAGCATGTTATTTATTTCACATAATTTGGGCATAGTAAAAAAATTGGCAGATAAAGTAGCGGTAATGCAGGATGGCCAAATTGTTGAATTCAATAATAAACAACGTATCTTTTTGCGTCCACAGCATGAATATACTCAAACATTATTAAATTCTCAGCCTAGTGGTGAACCGGTTCCTTTACCTGATACTCCCGGTATATTGCTGAATGTGAATCATCTTGATGTTGAGGTCGTTACTCAAAAACGATTATTTAGCAGCAAAAAGAAAAAAATTGTTGATAATATTGGTTTTGCAGTACATCAAGGTGAGACAGTTGGTATTGTTGGGGAGTCAGGCTCAGGTAAAAGTACCACCGCACTGGCTATTTTACGTTTAATCAAATCAAAAGGTGATATCCTATTTGATAGCCATCCTATCCAGAATTTATCTGGTAAGAAGTTATTACCATTCCGTAGCCGGATTCAGGTTGTATTTCAAGATCCCTTTTCATCACTTAATCCGCGCTTTAATGTTGAGCAAATTATCAGTGAAGGTCTAATGACACATAAAAAATTGACTAAAGCTGAGCGAGAACAAGCGGTAATTGATATTATGCTAGAGGTTGGTTTGGACCCTGAAATGCGTTTTCGTTATCCAAATGAGTTTTCTGGTGGACAACGGCAAAGAATAGCGATTGCTAGAGCTTTAATATTGCAACCGGAACTATTAATTTTAGATGAGCCAACGTCATCTTTAGATCATACAATTCAAAAGCAGATAATTAATTTACTTAAATCATTGCAAGAGAAACATCATCTTAGCTATCTGTTTATTAGCCATGATCTTGCCTTAGTCTATTCAATATGTCATCAGATTGTAGTAATGAAAGACGGTAAAATTGTTGAACAAGGTTCACGAGAAAAAGTGTTTTATACGCCGGAATCTGAGTACACCAAAGTTTTACTATCATTTTTAGATAAACCACCGAGAAAAGCGACTAAAACGTTAATTCATGCGGATATTATCGAAAAAACTCAAAAAGCAGAATCATCTGAAAATGTAGAAAAAGATGAACAGTCTGATGAAAAACAACAAGCTCAGCAAGAGCATAAACAAGAACAAAAGGTTAATTGGGAAGACGCATTATTAATGCGAAAAAAATAAATGTACAACTTTGTGGCTTAGCTATAAGCCACTATTAAATATTTAGTTTAGTAAACGAGTTAACAGGTTCATTATGCAAAAAAATATATTCTGTTTTTTAACCGCTTCATGTTTATCATTTATCTCAATAAATGCAATGGCATTGACGTGTTCAGATAATCCCGAACAAAATAAAGTTGAGGCAAATAACTATATTTTTAAAATATTAGACTTTATTGATTCAACAGCTAAAGGGATTAAGCAAGAAGTGAGAACTTCAACCATTACATCAGATACTGGTACGATACGTTCAATTGTCAAACATAGTTTAAATTATGATCCAAATGGTTTGATTACAGAAAGTCATTACGATCTTTATTCCGGTGACAATGAAAAACTCTATTCTGAACATCTACAAAAAAACCAATCTGGCTGGCAAAATGTGATTGAGGATATTGAGGATAAAACAAGTAGTACTACTCAGTTCAAAATCGATACACAAGGTAGAGTTATTGCTTCTGAACAGATAAAACAAGCTCCCGATTTTACCTTTATTGAGAATGATAGTTATCAATTTGATAATAACAATTGTTTAATTAATAAAAATGTGCAATGGCAGCTAAAAGAGTTGGATGCTAATGGCCAAGTAGTAGGAACAGAGCAAAAAGGTGCTTCGATTTATGCGTTTGGTTATCAAAATCGCCATCTAGCAAAGGTATCGGCGCAATATAGTAATAAAACTAAAAATGAAAGCGATTTTTCTTACCAATATGATGATAAAAATCGATTAAATGCAATCCAATCGACTTATTCAATAGTTGGAAAAAATACAACTCATTACATGACTGAATTTTTAACTTTTAATGAGAAAAATGATTGGTTGAGTGCAACACAATCAAAACAAAATAGAAAAAACAAACAAACTAATATAGTTCGGCAGATTACTTATTATTAATCAATTAAACATGGCGTTATCACAAGTGAACTCGATAACGCCAATGAATAAACATCACTCTAGTTTTATCTTACAAATAAAATATAAATCGCATGAGCTGTCCATGCTAACGCTAAACCATACGTAAGTAGCTTTTCTCGCTTTGGATAGATATTAAATTGATGTAACAAAGTTAGAATCTGTTGCAATCCACACCAAATTGGTAGCGAAATCATTAAGCACAAAAATAATTTACCTAATTCAGTATTGGCTAACTTTAAAATATATGAACGCGTTATTGCGTCACCAAAAGGAATGATAAACGCAACAATGATTAATACCACTGGTGCGAAAATAGCTGCCCAAAGCCCACCTAAAGCAAATAATCCTTTGGCCACTTTTGAGTCAGACTGTATTGGTTTAGTTTGTTGATTTTTCATTGATCAAATACCACTTATTTAATTATCAATAATAGTAAGCAATATGAAAGTAAAATTGTTACACCCCATAAGCCAATAATAAGTAAATATCCTTGTTTCTTTTTATGAATATTTTGCTTAAAAATAACCTTTGGCATTAACCTAAACCAGTTTAGTGAATGAAATAAAGCGAGTAGTAATGCAATACAGTTTAGCACTACAACAACTGGGCTTTGTAAGAAAAAGATAAAACGATAAAACTCATCTTGTCCCATTCTATTTGTATACATACAGATAACACCATACATCAACACCAAACTAACCCAAATCATGGAAAAAGGCGTTAATTTATCAATGATTGACAGAAACAACGGCTGTTTTGTCTGTAACGATGTGATCTCGGACTGTGTACCAGTATTGTTATTATTTAAATCATTATTTGCTGGATAATTATCATTATTCTTCTTAATCATAACTTTCTCAATGTGAGTAACATTATTATGTAATTAACGTTTCTAGGGCTGAATGTTTAATGTTGTATTATAAACATTAAGTGATTCAAATCGTCAAATTAAAGTCCTGCATAATATCGGTTTTTAAGGTAATAACACTAGGCAGAAAGTGCGTTGAAATGGTTTGCATGACATTGCAAATGTGATTAACTAATAAATTATTTGCTAGTAACAAATAACTTATAATCAGTTAAATATGAGCCTATTGGTGTTTCTTTGACTCTTACTTGAGCTTTAGTACCATATTTGATTTTGTCATTTAAATTTATGCATAGAAAAAAGTAATAATTGTTATCTTTATCAAGAATCTTTAAACCATGTTTACAACGTCCATGCCTACCTCTACTTGGCCCTGGCGTGGTAATTTTATATTCAGTGGTATAAGTTTTATATTCAGTAGGATAGAAATAAATGATCTCTGCTGGTAGAACTAAAAAAATTATGAGATTAAACGAAAAAATCATAAAAGTACGTGTAAGGTAATGTTTAATTCGTTCTAAAAATGATTTTTTTAACATTTTTTTTCTAGAAAAAGCGAGGAGAAAACTAAGCAGGATGGCTACAGTAAAAAATGCATATTCAACTTTAAGGAAGATAATAGTTCTTTGGTGTAATCGCAAAGTAAAAAGAATATTAAGAATAAACAAGAGTGCCACTGAAAGCTGTACTATTGTTGTTATATTTTTCTTTAATACAACTTTTTTTAATAGATCTTGATTATAATTTTTAAAGTTTTGTGGCATATAAGATCTCTATCATCTCTTCTTAATAATAAAGTTTATTTTTACTATATCATTAATAGCTAATTTTTAGCTAAACTAAAATAATTATTAAAAATAGCGTACATTACGCAACATTAATCGTAAATTTATTATCAATCGTTTAGAAATTTTTTATGATTTCATTTAAAAAATTATTATCAATATGTAATACACTACAAAATTAGTGCAATTACCAAAAAATTGATAGACTATTGAATTATAAAATGTAATAAATGAGCAAGAAATTCGATCATTTATTTTAAGCTTTGAAATCAGTAAATCGGCTTCATATAGACTTAAGTAATTTAAACTTAAACCGATAAGCTAAATAATGTATATTTCGCTTATTTTAAACTAAAAAAAGGGGGATAAATTGTCTTCTTTATCACTGTTAGACCATGAATGGATTCCTGTTGTTTATTTTGATGGTCATATTAGTAAAATTAAACCCAGTCAGTTAGTTGACGAAACCATTGCCGACTTAGCCTATTTTAGACCTGACTTTCAAGGTGCTGCTTATCAATTCCTTATAGGTTTACTGCAAACTACTTTTTCCCCTGAAGATAATGATGAATGGTTAGATTATTGGCATGAAGGTATAACTCAAGTACAACTCGATGAGGCATTTGAACAAGTTAAACCAGCAATGCAATTTGGTGCAGCTAAACCGGCCTTTATGCAAGACTTTACACCATTAAATGGTAATAAAGTGCCTATATCAGGTTTATTGGTTGAAGCACCGGGTGAAAATGCACTAAAGAAAAATACCGACCATTTTATTAAGCGGGATTTTGTTAACGCTATCTGTCCTCATTGTGCGGTTATAGCTCTGTTTACTTTACAAACTAATGCCCCATCAGGGGGACAAGGACATCGAGTGAGTTTGCGAGGTGGCGGACCAATTACCACTTTAATGATGCCAGAGTTAAACACCTCAACACCATTATGGAAAAAATTATGGTTAAATGTAGTGCCACTTGATGATGACGAAAAGCCACAATGCTATGATGAAACTGTCTTCCCTTGGTTAAACAAAACCATAACCAGTGAACCACCTAAAAATTTAAGTGTATTTCCTGAACAAGCTAATTGTTGTCAAGCATTTTGGGGTATGCCTCGTCGCATTGAGCTAGATTTTGAAAATACAACACAAGGCCATTGTGATCTTTGTGGCGAAGAGTCGTCTGAGCTTATTAGCCATTATCAAACTAAAAATTATGGTGTTCAATACCAAAACTGGCGCCATCCTTTATCGCCATATCGAACTGATAGCAAAACAAATGCACCCATTGCGATTAAAGGGCAACCTGGTGGGTTAATTTACCGCGATTGGCTAGGCATGGTTAGCACTAATGATGAAACCCAATCGGCTCAGGTGGTAGGTGTTCATTATAATCGAGGATTGAAATCTGCTGAAAAATATCACCTTTGGTGCTTTGGATACGATTTTGACAATATGAAGGCACGCTGTTGGTATGAACACACTTTTCCAGTATATCCTGCATTAGCTGATCCTGACAGCGATCTTAAAGAGCTGATTGAACAAGCATTAGAATTTAGCAAAGACGCTTTATCATTACAGCGTAAAGCCTTGACAGCTATCAATAAACAGTCCAGTTCAGTGGATATTGCTTATTGGAAAGAAACAGAAATGCCTTTTTACCAATTTGTGAAACAACTTATCAAAGAAAAAGAGAATCCTAATGGACGTTTTCATCTGTTGTTAGATTGGACAAATACCTTATTAAAATATATTACTCAAATCTACGATAAAGCGGCTTTTTCTGACCCAGATCAACAGATGATAAGTTCCGAAAAAATTACAACCAGAGAAAAATTACTTAAAGATTTTAACAAACTTAGAAATATCAAAAAGATTAAACTTAATAAAACGTCTTGATTGCATGTAGGGAGAACAACATGTCAGACACTATCCAAAAAAAGCTGATGATCTTAAATGATAGCCACAAAAAGATTATCGATGAATGGTTTTCTATGTTGCAGCAACGGCAATGTAAATTTAATGGTATTAATTACAATGGACGAAAATTACGTGCTGAATTACGCCGGGTTTCATTGTCTGAATTAATAATTCTACAGGATGGCTATACGATTTTAGCTAATAAACTTCTTAATAACGACAGTAAATTAGCGCAAACGGATATTCATTATCATGCATTACAGATATTGGTTAATGTGGCTGTTTTTGCAGAGTTAAATAATGATAAGGCACCATTTGCTGCGCAACTGAGTGAAAAAGTAAAGGGCGGAGAACGTAATTATTTATCTAAATTGCGATTTGAACGTCTTCTTAATAGTGAAACCCCAGAAGAATTTTGTCAGCGTTTAATTCGTGCCGTTAAGTTACGCGGTGAAAAAGGCGTTAATCTAACTTCCCTTGCTGACGGCATCTTTCTATGGATGCAAGAGTGGTATGCTCGTGAACACAATTGGCCAGCTAATACTAATCCGTTTAAACGCTTTTCTACTCGTTGGGCTATGGACTATTTTTCAACTAAAAATAATACTAAGGAATAATCATCATGACTACATTTATTCAATTACATCTATTAACCGCTTATGCTCCTTCAAACTTAAACCGTGATGATTTAGGTCGACCAAAAACTGCTAAAATGGGAAATACTGACCGTTTGCGTATTTCGTCACAAAGCTTAAAAAGAGCGTGGCGTACTTCTGACTGTTTTTATCAATCATTAAGTGATCATATTGGTGTTCGTTCACGTCGTTTTGCTCGAGACTGGGTCTATACCGCAATGATTGATAACGGCGTTTCTGAAAAAATAGCTACAGCAAGTGCAATTAAAATAGCGAATCAGTTTGGTAAAGTCAGAAATGAGAAATCACCAAAAGATCCATTGACTAATTTAGAAATTGAACAATTGGTACATATTAGTAGCAATGAACAGCAAGCAATTAAACAATTAGTTGATGTACTAATTAGTGAAAAACGCGAACCTAGCGATGATGAAGTTAAATTATTACGTAAAGAAAATAGTAGTATTGATATTGCCTTATTTGGCAGAATGTTAGCTGATAGCCCGGCATTTAATATTGAAGCTGCCTGCCAAGTTTCTCATGCATTAGGCGTAAGTACAGTGACCATTGAGGATGATTTTTTTACTGCTGTTGATGATTTAAATAATAATGATGTTGATGCTGGTTCAGCGCATTTGGGTGAACGTGGATTTGCTTCAGCACTGTTTTATACTTATGTCTGTATCAGCCGTGATTTACTTCTCGAAAATTTAAATGGTGATGAAGCATTGGTTGAAAAAACCTTAAAAGCTTTAACTGAATCAGCCGCCAAAGTTGCACCAACAGGGATGCAAAATAGTTTCGCTTCACGAGCATATACTTCCTATCTTTTAATAGAAAAAGGAAGTCAACAACCGCGCTCTTTAGCGGTAGCTTATTTTAATCCAATTCGTAGTCAAGATATGGTAAATGATGCTATTAGTCGTTTGGAAGAGCAACGAGATAAATTTGATAAAGTTTATGGTCAATGTGCTGATAGTCGCTATGTTCTCAATAGTGAAACTGGAGAAGGAACCCTTAGTGCTGCATTAGATTTTGTTGCGCAAAAATAGGGGGGGACAAGATGATCAACCATCTTATTTTTCAGATTTATGCCCCATTTACCTCTTGGGGCGAACCTGCTGTTGGCGAAGTTCGCCACAGCAATATTATTCCCTCTCGCTCTGCTTTATTGGGATTAGTTTCGGCTGCACTCGGCATTCGTCGTGATGATAATCAGATTGATCATTTTAATCAGCATTATCATTTTGCGATTCGTCCTTTTATTGCTAACAATAGTTGGTTTCGAGATTTTCATACCGTCCAAGCTCCTCGGGCTAATAAAAAGCAAGTCTGGTATACACGCTTTGATGAAATACGACAAAACCCTCTTGAACTAGAGACGTTATTATCACAGCGTGAATATTATAATGACGTTTATTATCAAATAGTCATGACTGAGACTGAGAATGCACCTTATAGTTTAGAACAAATTCAGCAAGCATTACTTAAACCTGTTTTTCCCTTATACGCAGGAAGAAAAAACTCACCTTTATCGTTACCGTTATCGCCTATTTTGTATCAAGGAACATTGCGTGAGGCTTTTAGTTTTGCCGATAAACACTATCAAGAGTGTCATCGTCAAGATCCGGTTATTGATAAACTATTAAAAGGTATTGCTGATGAATATTATTGGCAACAGACCAATCAAGAAGATCACTTTGAGGTAATTAAAATTCAGCGTCGTCAAGATCAACCAATAAGCCGTCACCGTTGGCAATTTAGTGATCGTCAGCAGTTTTCCGGCTATTTGAAAGGGAGTGAATAGATGTATTTTTCTCGAGTTACTTTAAAATTAAATCGACTTCCTTATGTTATGCAACAGAAAATGCAAAATTCAGGACTTTATGCTATTCATCAATGGTTATGGCAACTCTTTCCTAATCAAGAAAAACGTTGCTTTTTATTTCGTGAAGAGAGAATTGGCAAAGGCTATCAATACTATCTGTTATCGGAAATAGCACCACTAACCAATCATGAGCTATTTTTAATAGAAACTAAACCATACCAGCCAAAATTAACCGTTGGTATGAAATTGATTTTTTCCCTGCGGGCAAATCCAGTGGTGTTTAAAAATGGCAAACGTAGTGATGTGATGATGAATGCTAAATATCTTGCTAAACAACAAGGTTTAGATACTAATGAGATAAAAATTCGTCAGAATGAAGCTGCCATAAATTGGTTAATTAAACAAAGTGAAAGCAGAGGATTTTCATTATCGACTAATGATCAACAACTTGATTGCACAGTAATTAATTATACCCAAGAGCAATTTATTAAAAAAAGCAATCTTAAACCCATTACTTATAGCAGTGTTGATTATCAAGGGGTGTTAACCGTAACGGATGTTGACTTATTTTTAAATACCATCTATCAAGGAGTTGGCAAAAGTAAAGGATTTGGTTGTGGTTTATTTTTGCTAAAACATTATCAATAGGATGCGCGATTATGGTTTATGTTCCACTTAATCCGATTCCTTTAAAAAATAGAACGTCAATGATTTTTTTGCAATATGGACAAATTGACGTTCTAGATGGAGCCTTTGTATTAATTGATAAAACCGGCATCAGAACGCATATTCCAGTGGGCTCGATAGCTTGCATAATGTTAGAACCCGGAACTAGAGTTTCTCATGCCGCTATCAAACTAGCGGCAACGGTTGGCACTTTGCTCGTTTGGGTCGGTGAAGCTGGCGTCAGAATGTATTCATCGGGTCAACCAGGTGGGGCAAGATCAGATAAATTACTTTATCAAGCTAAATTGGCTTTAGATGATGATTTACGTTTAAAAGTGGTCAAAAAAATGTTTGAGTTACGATTTGGTGAACCGGCACCGAGTCGTCGCTCTATTGAACAGTTACGAGGCATTGAAGGATCGCGAGTACGTGAAACTTATTCATTACTGGCTAAACGTTATCATGTTAAATGGCATGGAAGAAAATACGATCCCAAAGATTGGCAAAAAGGAGATACGGTTAATCAATGTATAAGTGCTGCCACGTCTTGCTTATATGGCATCACCGAAGCAGCTGTTTTGGCGGCCGGTTACGCACCGGCTATCGGGTTTGTACATAGTGGAAAACCACTCTCATTTGTTTATGATATTGCTGATATTATTAAATTTGATACCGTTGTACCTAAAGCTTTTGAAATAGCGGCAAAAAACAATGCAGATCCCGATCGGGAAGTTCGTGTGGCATGCCGTGAAATTTTTAGAAGCCAAAAAACATTAGCAATATTAATTCCGCTTATCGAAGAAGTTTTATCTGCTGGTGGAATTGAACCGCCCCCTGCTCCAGATGATGCCCAACCACCAGCTATCCCAGAACCTCAATCTCTAGCTGACAGTGGCTTTAGGAGTCGCTAAAAATGAGTATGTGTGTTGTAGTAACTGAAAATGTCCCTCCAAGGTTACGAGGTCGTTTAGCAATTTGGTTACTTGAAATTAGAGCCGGGGTTTACATCGGTGATATATCAAGACCAATAAGAGAAATGCTATGGCAACAAATCACTAAACTTGCTGAGGAAGGCAATGTTGTCCTTGCTTGGGCGACTAATACTGAGTCAGGATTTGACTTTCAAACTTATGGTGCAAATAGAAGGGTTCCGGTAGATTTAGATGGACTAAGGTTGGTCTCTTTTTTACCTATTGAAAATCAATAGGTTAATGTTCTTTAAAAATTAGAAAAATTTGGTAGATTTTAACTAACTAAAAAATATTATATAAAACAAATATCTATATTTAGAGAGTTCCCTGTAGGTACAGGGATATACCGTCCCTAGCGTTATTTTCCTGTCTGAATTATTAGAGTTCCCTGTAGGTACAGGGATATACCGGGAGCTGTTACCTCGTAGATCATACAATGCAAGAGTTCCCTGTAGGTACAGGGATATACCGATATCCCCTCTCCTCTAAAAAAATTACTACCAGAGTTCCCTGTAGGTACAGGGATATACCGCGGCATATTTGTATGCGACTGACATTGCCTTAGAGTTCCCTGTAGGTACAGGGATATACCGTAACGTATCGAGTTGCTTTATCATTGATTTGGGAGTTCCCTGTAGGTACAGGGATATACCGCGGAGAACGTGATTATTTTGATAAAAATATGAGAGTTCCCTGTAGGTACAGGGATATACCGGACTAGACTTTGCAACAGAGGAATGGGAGTACGAGTTCCCTGTAGGTACAGGGATATACCGAGAACTAAAGGCATCAGGTTATCACGTTGTTTGAGTTCCCTGTAGGTACAGGGATATACCGAAAGCACCTAAAAGATTTGATGGAGTGTGGCTGAGTTCCCTGTAGGTACAGGGATATACCGTGAATTTATGCCGAAACCTGCTGACCTGATCAGAGTTCCCTGTAGGTACAGGGATATACCGGCAAAATGTATCATCACATCAACACCTAAAGGGAGTTCCCTGTAGGTACAGGGATATACCGGGTTGTTCCTTCGCTTATAGCTTTATCTACAGGAGTTCCCTGTAGGTACAGGGATATACCGCACCATATTTTTGGCATTATGCAACGGGTGCAGAGTTCCCTGTAGGTACAGGGATATACCGGATCGATTTTAACCCGCAGGAGTTAGGATTGCCGAGTTCCCTGTAGGTACAGGGATATACCGATGCATTTAACGGATTAGTATTCACTAGTCAAGAGTTCCCTGTAGGTACAGGGATATACCGGTAGCACACCTTTTGATGCAGGTATGTTCTATGAGTTCCCTGTAGGTACAGGGATATACCGTTGCGGGTGATACCGATGAACTAGGTTCTGTAGAGTTCCCTGTAGGTACAGGGATATACCGAATATTTGGACGATTTTTTAGAACAAAACATGCGAGTTCCCTGTAGGTACAGGGATATACCGAACAAGATTATTTAAATATGGATATTGGTATTGAGTTCCCTGTAGGTACAGGGATATACCGGATGCGGGCTATCTATTTGAAAATGTTATTCCGAGTTCCCTGTAGGTACAGGGATATACCGCGCAGTTAAAAGCCGCAACAGTGCGTAACACGGGAGTTCCCTGTAGGTACAGGGATATACCGTAATTCGCAATAAAATCGGCAACAAAAACATTGAGTTCCCTGTAGGTACAGGGATATACCGGCTTTAAATTGAGTGATAGAGCGCATAATCTCGAGTTCCCTGTAGGTACAGGGATATACCGCTATGTACTATTCAAAAAATGGTACACCAATAGAGTTCCCTGTAGGTACAGGGATATACCGTCATACAGATCACTAGTTTTTCTGGCATAAGAGAGTTCCCTGTAGGTACAGGGATATACCGACAGCATTATTATTAAAGCAAAGGAAATTAAGGAGTTCCCTGTAGGTACAGGGATATAACTTTATTAGCTAATAAAATTACATCCAAATGGTTTTAAATTATCTACCTTTATGTGAGTAGATGGTATACACTCCTCAATATTTTTTACAAGGCTCTAATGATAGCTATTTATAAAAATAAAAGTTAATAATCATATGTATAGATAATATGAAATAGAGGTTTTTTAGTTAAACTAAAATAATTATTAAAAATAGCGTACAATACTCAACATTAATCGTAAATTCATTATCAATCATTTAGGAATTTTGTATGACAGGTAAATTTATTGTCATCGAAGGTTTAGAAGGTGCAGGCAAAACAACAGCCATCAATACTGTTGCTCGTATTTTAAAACAACATCATATTTGTGATTTACAATTTACTCGCGAACCTGGCGGTACTCCAATTGCAGAAGCATTACGAAATATTATTAAAAATGGTTTAGATAATGAGCCGCTAACTGATAAAGCGGAATTGCTAATGCTTTATGCTGCTCGTATTCAATTGGTTGATAATGTAATTAAACCGGCATTAAAAATGGGGAAATGGGTTATTGGCGATCGACATGATTTATCAACTCAAGCTTATCAAGGTGGTGGGCGACAGATCGACCAGGTTTTTATTGAAACATTACAAGCTCAGGTTTTGGGTAATTTTAAACCTGATTTAACCTTGTACTTAGATATTGCGCCAGAACTCGGTTTAATGCGGGCCAGATCGCGCGGGCAGCTTGATCGCATTGAACAACAATCATTACCTTTCTTTGAGCGTATTCGTCAGCGTTATTTACAATTAGCTGAACGTGATAATACTATTGTAACCATTGATGCCAATAAATCTATAGAAGAAGTGACAACTCAAATTGAAACTATTTTGAATTCATGGCTAATAAATTAGGTTTTAGTTTTATGATTTTTAATAAATATCCTTGGCTTGCATTACCTTTTCAGCAACTTGCTGATACGATTGTTAATAATCGGGCGCATCATGCCTTGTTAATTAATTATATTCAGGGAAGTGGTGAAGAAGAATTGATAAATCTACTGATTAATCGATTAATTTGTCAATCTTCACAACAATTAGAGCCTTGTGGTAATTGTCATAATTGCCAGTTGTTTTTATCTCAGCATCATCCTGATTATTACGTCATTACACATGAGCAAGGTAAACAATCAATTGGTATTGATCAAATACGTAATATTTCGACTAAAGTTTATGAAAAATCACAACAAGGTGGTAATAAAATAATTTGGATCAAACATGCGGCTTCAATGACCGAGGCGGCAGCTAATGCATTGCTAAAAACTTTAGAAGAGCCACCCGAAAATACCTATTTTATTTTGAGTGATGAGCATAATAGCCAATTTTTACCCACGATTCACAGCCGTTGTTTTTGTTATTTTTTGCCTATCCCAAAATTAGAAGAATCTATTGTTTGGTTAAAAAAGCAACACAATCATCTATACAGTGATAATGAACTTGCCACTGCATTATTATTGAGCGAAAATGCGCCACTGAATGCAGCAACATTACTACAACCTGAAAAATGGCAGCAGAGAAAATCATTTTGTGAAAATTTAACAGAAGTCTTACCACGAAATAATTTTTGGCAATTAGCGAAAACTTTTAATCATGAAGGTTTTTTTGAGCAAATTACTTGGTTTTGTGCATTGCTAAGCGATGCATTAAAAGCCAAACAAAAAGTAGGTCGATACATAATTAATCGTGATCAAGTGCCTTTAGTCAGGCTACTTGCGACAAAAAATAATGATGAAATAGCTTCGTTGTATCAAATTTGGTTAAAAGCGAGGAATTTATTGTTATCGGTGACTGGATTAAATAAAGAATTGATTATCTATAATGTTTTAGCTCAATCGCAACTAATAAGCTATCAGCAGCAGAATTAATATAGTGATAATGTAGTAATAAAGTTTTTGGTCAACGATATATTTACAGATGAAAGGATTGCAGTGAGTTATTTATCGATTGAATTTGGTCTAATTTTTGTGGTTTTCTTTGCGATATATTGGGCTTTTAGATTATTACCAAAATTTCAGAATATATTACTTTTGATTTCAAGTTATCTTATTGTTGGTAGCTATAGTTTACAGTTTGCTGTTATTCTTTTTATTTATACCTGTGCGATATATTTCTTTTCCTTGATGATTGCTGCCTCCAAACATCATGCCAATCGATGGTTGATTTTAGGGTTGGTTGCTTCAATCATCAATTTAGCATTATTTAAATATTTTGATTTTTTTCGATATGAGTTACAGTCATTATGTAATTATTTAAACTTATCAATTTTAATACCTGTTGTTACTGTTCTTATTCCAATAGGCATTTCATTTTATACCTTCCATTCAGTAAGTTATTTGGTATCAATTAAAAAGAGAGAATTACCGGTAGCGAGATTTTGGGATTTTGCTTTGTTTTTAGCTTTTTTCCCCAGTTTAATTGCTGGGCCAATCAATCGAGCAAAAACGTTTCTGCCTCAAATTGCGGTAAGTCAACCTAGAGATATTTTAGAACCTTTCCGAGCTTTTACATTAATTATTCTAGCAGTCATAAAAGTTTATTGTCTGGGCGGATTAATTAGTGAAAATTGGGTAACACCAATTTTTTCAAACCCTTTAGAATATAGCTTTATTGATTTATTAGTTGGCCTATATGCTTATGCTATGCAAATTTATCTTAACTTCTCTGGTTATACTGACTTAGTGACTGGGATTGCGCTTTTATTAGGTTTCCGGCTGCCGATTAACTTCAATTTTCCTTATTTAGCCTCTAATTTACGTGAGTTTTGGGATCGCTGGCATATTAGTTTATCTCATTGGATTAGAGATTATATTTATATTCCTTTAGGTGGTAGTCGTCGTGGATTTGTTCGCACTCAAATTAATGTGATGTTAGCTATGTTACTGTCTGGATTATGGCATGGAGCAGGGATTAATTTTATTATTTGGGGCGCTTGTCACGGTATAGGTATTGCCTTTCTTAATATTTTAGACCGTTATATAGGTCGAGGATGGATAACAGAACGTTCGCCAATTGTTGCTCGATTATTAACTTGGCACTATATCTGTTTTACTTGGCTATTTTTCTGTTGTGAGAGTTTAGCGGATGCGTTAGATTATCTAAATGCACTATGCCACAATTTTACAGTCGAACCACATTATATGGCGGCATTTATAAGTATATGTGTCATATTTTTTATATATCCATTATGTAAAAATATTCCTACTTGGTGTACGGTACAGCTTAGTAGAATAAATAGTATTTACCTGCCAGTTTTATTTATCTTTATACTATGGCTAACAATCTATTTAGCACCTTCTGGTGTACCAAACTTTATTTATGCTAATTTTTGATTATGATGAAAAATTAAAATGACATACAAAAAAACATTTTCGAAAAATAGAAGAAATAGGTCCAGAAAAAATGGACAGCAAAATAGAGTATTAAAAAATAATACTTCTAATAATAACAAAAGAACTAAAAACAATTTTAAAAAATCAGATTGTTTACTAAATAATCATGATACGCTTTCTGCAAAAAAAATTTTTTTCCTATTATTTATTACTGGTATTGCATTAATTGCAATTTATCACAGATCAATTTTAATCTATTGGCAACAAACTTATCATTCCGATCTTTTTAATTCAGGAGGTGTTACTCAAGACTTCATAAAAGAAGATTCTGACGAAGCTATAGATGAAATTTTGTTAGGATCACAAGCAACAATTATCGATCATGATGACAATGTAGAAGATACCAATATTCATTTAATTAAAGATATTCTAATTATTCCACAGCCAGATATTGTTAAAAAAAATCAAACGAATAAACCAGAAAACAATCAAGCATCTTTATTAACTGACCTTGAAACACCTAAGATACCAAAGCATGATATTCCATTAATTCATGAACCATTACCAATAGTATTAACCGAAAATGATAAGGTTTTTTTTGCCGGTGATTCATTAATGCAAGGCGTTGCACCATATGTTAAAAAAATGTTATTCAAACAATATAAAATAGAAAGTATTGATCTTAGTAAACAAAGTACGGGACTTGCTTATCCAAAAGCCTTTAATTGGCCAAAAACAATTAGTGATAACTTAATTACCGATCCTTCTATTAAATTACTTGTGGTATTTCTAGGGCCTAATGATCCGTGGGATTTTCCCGTAAAAGGATACCCTAAATACGTTAAATTCAAATCACCTATATGGGAAGAAGAATACCGTTTGCGTATAGCTGCTATTTTAAATAGTGCTTATGAGCATGATGTACAAGTCCTTTGGCTAGCTGCACCTTGTATGCGTAAACCAAAACTCAATGATGGCATGGTGTATTTAAATATGTTGTATCAATCTGAAATAGAAAAAGTACAACAACATTTTTTAACTACTAATCAGTTATTAGGTTGTACTTATGAGAACTTTACAAGTTTTGTTGAATCCGATAAAGGAAAAATAAAAGTAAGGGTTGATGATGGCGTCCATTTTACCTCCACCGGCCAGAAAATTTTAGCCACGGCTATTATGGAAAAAATTATCTTTAAACAATTAGAGGACAATGATAGTGATTAAACTTTTAAAGTATATTTTTACTGTAATGATTGTCACTGTTTCTGTTGGTTGCAGTGTTGCTGAAAGTAGAACAAGTACACTATCAAGTATTGTTGACTTTGGCGATCCCAATAGCAAACAATTTATCCAACATTTAAATTCATTGTCTAAAAATAGTAATCAAGTTGTGAATATTACTCAGCTTGGCGATTCTCACTCAGCGGCCGATTTTTTTACTGGTGAATTTCGAACATTGATGCAACAAAAATATGGTAATGCAGGGATTGGCTGGGTCACTCCGGTTGCGATAAAAGGTCAAAGCCATGCCGGGGTAAGTTGGAAAACAAAAAACTGGAATGTATTAAGTAGCCGTACATTAAGTAATTTAGATTTTCCGATGGGAGGATTTATTGCTAAGCCAACGAAAGATGTAGCGACTATTCAGCTGATGCCTAAAAATGCTGGCAATAAAAATTGGCAAATACAATTAACCGTTAAAGCTTTAAAAAATAGTCCTAATTTGCTGAATATTTATGATGCTAATGATAAAAAAATAGATATTAATTATTCATCCAAAAGTAATGTCTGGCAGACAATATCTTTTATCACTAAAGCACCTTTTTCTATCAAAGCAACTAGCGATATTGAACTCGGTGGTATATGGTTAACTCGTTACCAACAATCTGGGGTTATTGTCTCTTCGATTGCAACTAATGGCGCCAAACAGACAATATGGCAGAAATGGGGTTCTAACTGGTTAAATGAATTATCGGCCTCAAAAAGTGATTTGATTATTCTTGAATATGGTACAAATGAAAGTTTTGATGAAACCTTAGATGCGAATGCTTATCGTAAAAACTTGGTGAAAAATATTCGTCAAATTCGCAAATCATTACCAAATTCGGTAATATTATTAATGACGCCACCAGATACGATGTTAAATGAAAAGAGTTTTCCAAAGTCTTTTGCTAAGGTAATGAGTATCCAAAAACAAGTTGCTAAATCAGAGAAAACACTGTTTTGGGATTGGCAACTGGCTATGGGCGGCCCTCATTCTATTAAAGATTGGCGTAAACGAGGCCTTGCTCGTCCAGATTTAGTACATCAAACATTACAAGGTTATAAAGAAAGTGCTCGTATATTCTATGCTGATTTAAATGAATTTATTAAAAAGAATAGTTAAAAATTTATAATTAAAAGGAATAACTAAGTTATGTCATCTCCAATTATTGTTGCTGTTGATTTTGCTGATACAAAGTCCGCGTGGAATTTTATTGATAAAGTTGAACCTAAAGATTGCCGTCTTAAAATTGGTAAAGAATTATTTACTCATGCTGGCCCTGATTTTATTAAACAGATAAAACAAAAAGGTTTCGATATTTTTTTAGATCTCAAATTTCATGATATACCTAATACGGTAGCCAAAGCAGTAGCTGCTGCCGCTGAACTAGGTGTCTGGATGACAAATGTTCACGCCAGTGGTGGAATTCGTATGATGGCGGCGGCAAAAGATGCGCTTTACCCATTTGGAAAAGATGCACCTTTATTAATTGCGGTCACTGTACTAACGAGTATGGAATCTTCAGATCTTAAAGAAATTGGTATTGAGGTATCGCCATTAGAACAAGCAACTCGTTTAGCATTATTGGCCAAAAATTGTGGGCTTGATGGTGTAGTTTGTTCTGCCAAAGAAGTACAGAGTTTTAGAACACGGCTTGGTAGTGATTTCAAATTGGTTACACCAGGTATTCGTCCAGCAGGTTCTACTCCTGATGATCAGCGACGAATTATGACTCCACAGCGAGCACAAGCAGCGGGTGCCGATTATTTAGTCATAGGCCGTCCTATAACGCAAGCGGAGGATCCAAGCAAAGCATTACAGACTATTTTATCAACTCTTGATTCATCTAAGAGCAATTAGTATGACAGATAATCCAATTGTTTATTCAACTGAGCATGGTCGAATAATGCCTGAAAAAGCCACTAAGCCTCGGCCTAAAGGTGATGGTATCATTCGTATTTCACGTCAGACATCGGGCCGAAAAGGGAAGGGTGTTTGTGTGATTGATGGTTTTGACTTAGATGATAGCCAATTACAGCAATTAGCTGCCGATCTTAAAAAACGTTGTGGTTGTGGTGGTTCGGTTAAGGATGGAAAAATTGAGATTCAAGGTGATAAACGCGATCTATTAAAATCACTAATAGAAGATAAAGGATTTAAAGTTAAACTTGCTGGAGGTTAGTTAACCAAAAAATAATACCCTTTTGAAAAGGGTATTATTTGAAAAAAAATTAATTAGAGCGGTAACCACGCATTTTTTTACTGATGTCGCGACGTTCCTTAGAAATTTCAGCATTTTTGATGATGTAATCATCAACACGATCATCGTAATCGCTCTTCATGTTGGCAATAATAGCTTGAAGCTCTTCGTAAGTCATATCAGGTTTAATATAATCACTTAAATTTTCAAGTAATAATACGCGCTTTTGGTTGTCACGAATTTTCTTCTCGTTATCTGAGATTTCGCGTTTTAATTTGTTTAAACGACGTGACAAACGAATGTATTCAAGAACATCTTGAAATGATGGTGCGGCTGATTTTTCCTTGTCCATCTATAACCCCTTATTTCTGAAAAGATGAAAAACAATTATTCTTTAATTATATACTAATAATTTTTTGTGGTCATATTAAATATAGTTTCATTTGTTAAATGATAAATTTAACAATTAACATAGATGGTTATTTTTGTTTTATCTGAACTTTTTTAAAGTTTGGTTGTATATTATTTTTGTGTAGTATCAAAAACGTTATCTAATTACGGATAAATTGGAATAAAAGCAAAAACAAGTATTAAGAATTATTGCAAAGTATTATACAATACGTTGTTAATTGTAAAGAGTACCGAATGAGAGAATCATAATGAGCTGGATTGAAAAAATTCTGAGTAAAAATAATATATCGTCAGATCATAAAAAGGCGAATATTCCAGGTGGTGTTTGGACTAAATGTAGCAATTGTGAGCAGGTCATTTATCAAGCTGAACTTGACCGAAATTTAGAGGTTTGTCCGAAATGTGATCACCACATGCATATTCCTGCCCGAGTTCGCTTATATCGTTTTTTAGATGAAGGTTCTGATGTTGAAATTGGTGCAGAACTTGCGCCAAAAGATATTTTAAGATTTAAAGATACTAAAAAATATAAAGATCGTTTAACTGCTGCGCAAAAAGAAACTCACGAAAAAGAAGCTATGGTTGTTATGAAAGGAACGCTACTAGGCATACCGGTTGTCGTAGCTTGTTTTGAGTTTGCTTTTATTGGAGGATCAATGTCATCAGTGGTCGGTGCTTTATTTACTCGTGCTGCGGAACAAGCAATAGCAGATAAATGTCCATTAATTTGCTTTTCAACCAGTGGTGGTGCTCGTATGCAAGAAGCACTATTCTCATTAATGCAAATGGCAAAAACAAGTGCTATTTTAGCCAAAATGCAAGATGAAGGGTTACCATACATTTCAGTAATGACCGATCCAACAATGGGTGGTGTATCTGCAAGTTTAGCTATGTTGGGCGATATTAATATCGCCGAACCTAAAGCATTAATTGGTTTTGCTGGTCCTAGAGTAATACAACAAACTGTACGTGAAACCTTACCAGAAGGATTCCAACGTAGTGAGTTTTTACTTGAAAAAGGTGCAATTGATATGATTATTCATCGTCGAGATATGCGACCTAAAATTGCTGGTTTATTGGCTAAATTAATGAAACTTCCTAACCCTTTTGATAATGTCGCTAATGATGAGACAATTTAACTGATCATGCAAAATAAAATCCCCGATGCCATGTCAGATCTTAAGACATGGCTTTGTTATTTGGAACAGTTACACCCTTCAAGTATTGAACTAGGGCTGGAAAGGGTAAAGTCAGTTGCTGAGCGATTAGAACTATTACAACCAGCTCCTTATATTTTCACTGTAGCAGGAACTAATGGCAAAGGGACAACTTGTCGTACGTTAGAAATGATTTTACTTGCTGCTGATAAGCGTGTTGGTGTTTATAGTTCTCCACATTTATTGCATTTTACTGAACGGGTTAGAATCAATAATCAAGAGTCAACACCGTCTGATACCGTTAAGGCATTTGTAGCGATTGAAAAGGCCAGAGGAGATGTTTCATTAACCTATTTCGAATATGCAACACTTGCAGCTTTATATCAATTCAAGCAAGCCCAACTAGATGTTGTTATTTTGGAAGTCGGGCTAGGTGGTAGACTTGATGCCACCAATATTGTTGATGCTGATATAGCAATTATAACGACAATCGGTATTGATCATGTTGAATATTTGGGAAATACAAGAGAAAGTATTGGTCGAGAAAAAGCCGGTATTTTTAAACCGAAAAGTATTGCTGTTGTTGGTGAACCTGAAATACCATCGTCCATGTTAGACGTTGCTCATGCCGTAAATTGCCCGCTCTTTGCTGTAAACAAAGATTGGTCTTATCAGCAAATTGACAAATTAACATGGCAATTTAATTCTTCAATAAAGCAATATCAAAATCTGCCGATTCCGCAAGTCCCTTTAGCTAATGCCGCAACAGCAATTGCTGCCCTTAGTCATTCACCATTTTCTATCACTCAAAAACAAATAGACAGTGCTCTTGAAAAAACTAGCTTAATAGGACGTTTTCAAATTATCCAATTATCACCAACTGTAATCGTTGATGTTGCGCATAATCCTCATGCAGCCAGTTATTTAGTCAAGCAAATTGAGTTATTAAAACAGCAACAATCAAAAGTTGGAAAAGTGAGATTTGTGATAGGGATGCTTAAGGATAAAGATATTAAAAGTACTTTATCTATATTTAATGCTGATCAGTGGTATTGTGCTTCACTTTATGGTGAGCGCGGATGTAATGCTGATATATTAAAGCAGTTTTTACAAGAGGAAAATGTAGAGAATATCGCAACATTTGATTCGGTTAATGAAGCATATCAAAAGGCTATGAAAGAAGCAAAAGAAGATGATATTATTGTCGTTTGTGGCTCATTTCATACCGTTTCTGCCGTTTTGGATATAGTAGGCAACTAGGTAAATGTGAACATGGATAATAATCAAGAGAAAATTAAATGTAGATCAAATAAAGTTAGAAATCAACTTGTTGGTTTTGCTACATTTTTGTTAATAATTGCTATTATTGCTCCTAATATAATCACTGATAAATCTAATTTGCAAACATCAACTATTCCTATATTGCAATCAGGTGTAATAGATGAACAAAATCAAGAGGCTGTTGTAAAAAATGAATCCTCTTATACTCCTGTTTCAGATCAATATCCTAGTCCTTTAGCTTCACCCGAAATTATTGATGATAATTTTGATACTCCAATGACAACATCTTCAGAACAAGCTGATAAACCCTATATGATTCAACTTGGAGCATTAAAAAATAAGAAAAAAATAGAGGAACTAGTTGCCTTATTACGACTGAATAACTATAACGTTAGAGTGATACCAAATAATCCTGGACCAAATCAACTAATAAAATTACAAGTAGGTCCTTATGCGAAAAGAGAGCAAGCCGAACAGTTGATTAGTAATTTAGATAATTTAACCAAGTTAAAAGGTGTGATTATTGTCAATTAATAATCATTTTATGATTTATAAAAATTAAAAAATATTAATATAAAAATTGTGAGTTATTATGATGAATTGGGTTGATTTTACGATTATCGGTGTGATTATTTTATCAGCATTGATTAGTATTATTAGAGGTTTTGTCAAAGAAGCCCTATCTTTAATTAGTTGGGTGTTAGCGTTTTTTATTGCTAGCCGTTTTTATATGTACATCACTAGTTATTTGACTTATTTTGATAGTGATGTCATTCGGATTGCAGTAGCGATTGCGATACTTTTTATTTCGACATTAGTTGTTTGTGCAATCGTCTCTTATATTATAGGTCAATTAGTCCAAAAAACAGGGCTATCAAGCACCGATCGAGTATTGGGAATTTGTTTTGGAGTATTAAGAGGTATTTTAGTTGTTGCAGCAGTGCTCTTTTTTGTTGATACCTTTACTCCTTTATCCCAATCTCCATCGTGGGTGCAATCACAACTTATTCCGCATTTCCATTTTATCATTCGCTGGTTTTTTGATTTTATACAGCAGTCGTCTTCATTTTTAGTTCAATAAGTTTGAGGTAATCATTGTATGTGTGGTGTTGTTGGTATTGTAGGATGTAGTACAGTTAATCAATCTATTTATGATGCTTTAACTGTTTTGCAACATCGTGGACAAGATGCAGCAGGGATTGTAACCATTGATGAACAAAATCGCTTTCGTTTACGTAAAGCAAATGGTTTGGTAAAAGATGTATTTCAAGAACATCATATGCAACGTTTACAAGGTAATCTAGGTATAGGTCATATTCGTTATCCAACCGCGGGTAGTTCAAGCCCTTCAGAAGCTCAACCTTTCTATGTAAATTCGCCATATGGTATAGCTCTTGCCCATAATGGTAATTTAACTAATACTGATCAGTTACGTGATAAGGTATTCGAATTAGCAAGGCGCCATATAAATACTAGCTCAGATTCAGAAGTGTTACTTAATATTTTTGCCAGTGAACTTGATAAATTCCCGACTTATCCATTAACCGCAGATAATATATTTAGTGCTGTCCATCAAGTTCATCAAATTATTAAAGGTGCTTATGCTTGTGTAGCAATGATAATTGGTCATGGGCTGGTTGCTTTTCGAGATCCATTTGGCATTCGACCATTGGTTATTGGTAAAAAAGTCATTGATGATCAAAAAACAGAATATATGGTTGCATCAGAAAGTGTTGCTTTAGATATTCTCGATTTTGAATTTATGCGAGATGTGGAGCCTGGTGAAGCTATTTATATTACTCAAGATGGCCAGCTTTATTCTAAACAGTGCTCTGATAATCCTCAATATTATCCGTGTATTTTTGAGTATGTCTATTTTGCTCGACCTGATTCGTTAATGAATGGTGTATCTGTTTATCAGTCACGGATATTAATGGGGCAAAAACTGGGACAAAAAATAGCCAGAGAGTGGAACGATATTGATATTGATGTCGTCATTCCTATTCCAGAAACATCCTGTGATGCTGCTCTTGAGATTGCTCGTATTTTAGGAAAACCTTATAGACAAGGATTTGTTAAAAATCGTTATGTAGGGCGTACTTTCATTATGCCAGGACAAAATGCCAGAAAACTGTCAGTAAGAAGAAAACTTAATGCGAATCGTATTGAGTTTGAGGGTAAAAATGTGCTTCTTGTTGATGATTCTATTGTACGAGGCACAACATCTGAAAAAATTCTTGAAATGGTACGTTCTGTCGGTGCTAAAAAAGTTTATTTAGCTTCGGCTGCGCCAGAAATTAGACATCCTAATGTTTATGGTATTGATATGCCTGTTGCGAGTGAATTAATTGCTTATAATCGATCAGTTGATGAGATTGCAAAAGAAATTGGAGCAGATAAATTAATATTCCAAGATCTTTCTGATTTAATTGATTCTATTCGAGAACAAAATCCCGATATTCATCATTTAGAATGTTCCGTATTTAATGGCAATTATATTACAGAAGATGTTGATGATAATTATTTTAATCAATTAGAGAATAATAGAGCTGAAACGAAAACATCTTTATCAATTAAAGAATCTGAAAATCTTGAAATTTATAACGAAGAACAATAGCAATTATTTAATCTTGTAAAATTATGACAAGATTATAATAAATAAATCTGAAATATTTTTTCAGATTTATTTATTGAAAAACTAACCAATTTTATTAGTTTAAAATTTGAATATATTTATTAATAAAAAACAGTATTTTTCAATAAATTAATTAAAAAGCTAATTTACCTTCAAAATCGCATCAATATAACCTAATGAAAAATAATAATAAAAATATTCTTTACAAAAAAAATCAAAAAATAAAATAAAATATTTTGATAAATTACTTTTTTGTAATAAAATCCTTATAAATTTGGTTGTTTTGTAAAGAAATATTAATTTTGTAAAAAGTAATTTAAAAAAATATATAAAAACCAATAAATAATTACAACTATTAATGACAATGCAGTAATGATAGAAAACAGAAAAAACATTGTAATATTGTCAGAGGAATATAAGGAATAATTAAGATGACTAAGAGTCTTAATTTAAAAATTATCTCAGCTTTCGTGATTGCAGCACTATCTCTACATCCTGTTTACGCTACAGACTCGGAGACGTCTTCAAATGCAGTTGATAGTAATAAGATAATTGAATTGAAAAATGGCACTAAAGCTCGAGAGATGATAAATAATCAACAGCGCAGCCTATATCAGATTGCGTTGTTAAGTAGTATTTCGATTTCAGAGCTAAGAGCGATGAATGCCGGTCGATTTGACAAGAAAGATGTCGTTGATATTGGTGAGCGTCTAGTTCTGCCTGAAAATTCTCCTTTATTACCTGCTATAAAAATTAATGATGATAAAAAAGATAAATATTCGAATTTACCTAAATTAAGTTCTGACGATAATTATGATGTAAAACAAGATAAAGATGCTTTAGCTACTCAAGTGGCGTCTACATTACAAACTCTCGCTACTCAAGATTGGAAGCAAATTACTTCATCAGATAATGGTGGTATATCAGGACATCTGAAAGACAAAGGTAAAGATTATGCTGAAAATTATGTTCGTAATGGCGTTAAAACGCAAATTGTTGACCCAGTTCGTAATGCAGCACAAGATTTCTTAGGTCGTTTTGGGACAGCTCAATTACAGTTTGATTTGAGTGATAAAGGCCAATTTAATAACGTTAATTTAAAATTATTTAGTCCTTGGATTGATACTGAGGATATGTTGATTTTTAGCCAAATTACATTCCAAGAATATGAACATAATCGCCGTATAGGTAATATTGGTATTGGCCAACGTTGGGATGTAGCCGATAAAAAATGGTTACTTGGTTATAATGTTTTTTTGGATCACGACTTTCAACGTGCACATAATCGTTTAGGTATTGGTGCCGAGGCATGGAGTGATTACATGAAATTCGCGGTGAACTATTATCATCCTCTCTCGGACTGGAAAGAGTCTAAAGATTTTGATGAATATTTAGAAAGAGCTGCTAAAGGTTTTGATATCCGTTTTCAAGGTTATTTGCCACAATATCCACATCTAGGTGGGTCGCTAATGTATGAACAATACTTTGGTGATAAAGTTGCATTGTTTGGTAAAGATAATTTACAAAAAGATCCACGAGCGATAACAGTTGGATTAGATTATACTCCTGTTCCGCTTTTCACGATAAAAGCTCAACATAAACGCGGGCAAGATAATAAAAAAACGACTACAGCAGAATTAACCATGAATTATCGGATTGGTACGCCATTAAAAGATCAATTAGATCCAGATATGGTCCAATCAGCACGATCCTTAAAAGGCAGTCGATATGATTTAGTTGATCGTAACAACTATATCGTCCTTGAATATAAAGAAAGAAAAATGACTGTCGATTTAGGATTAGAATCTATTCAAATAATCGAAGGTACAACATCTAACATCTTTATAGCTTTGCATAATGCTAAAGGTGTATCCAAGTTGGTGTGGTCTGGTAATATGCAAGATATCGATGATGGTGGTGGTTTCTTATGTTCGGCAATCGGAACTTGTACCGCTTCTTCATGGTTTAATCCACCAGCAAGTGTTGATAATTGGAAAATAGTCGCTCCAAAGTATCTTGATAAAAATGGCCAACGCCACCCAGTTAGCACCAATGGTGTTTATTCTTTATCGGTAACAGTTACTGATGGAAAGGGGAAAAGATCAGCAACATCTAACTCAGTTTCTTTTGAAGTTCTACCTAATAACGAACTACGCAGAGTGGGCGTTTGGGCTATTGATGTTTATGGTAGAGCAAGTGCAGCTCCTGTTCACAATCCTGCTAATGGTACGGATACCGTTACGTTAATGGCTACTTTGGTCACACCAAAAGAAGGTGTAGAAACTCGGGGCCTAACTGACTATGATGGATTTAGTGATGATATCTTAATGAATAGTATTGAAAATTCGTTTGAAGCTTCCGTTACCGATTTGTGGGTAGCAACTAGTAATGGTAATCCAATTAATTTGATTGATGGAACCACTGGAAATATAACAGCTTGTCCGACAGCAGATCCTTGTGTCATTGTTAAATCATTTGAAAAAATCAAGATGGGACATAAGATATCTAATAGAGATATAGAGGTAATTGGTGATACTTATGCTATCAATGTTGCTTCTAATATCACTGGTACAGTTGATTTTGTAGCTAAGCTGAATCAATATGGTCAATCTTTGAACCATGCGATTGTTTACTTTAATGGTGGTCAGGCAGGTAGACTTGAAGTTTATCGAAGTTCAGATAATGCATTAGTTGCAGCTACTGATGATAACCCTTACCTAGTATTTAATCCAAGTGGTCCAAATGAGTGGAAAGTTCATACCGAATATTATGTAGTCGCTTATGATCTGGCTGACAACGTAATTCAGGATCCATTTATTGTCTGGTCACTTGTTGGATCAAATGATAGCGCATGCCCTGGAAATAGAGCGGTTAATCTTAAAAATGCCTTGGGTAATCCTGACTATCGAAATGGACCATGGTTTAACGTGAGTATGGGTAAAAATGCACGTTATAAGATTCGAGGAATCAAATCAACAGTAAATGGCAGTAATATCGACGGTGAAGATAGCTATGCGTTTATTGGTACAAGTATTGAAAAAGTTGAAGGTGCACCTGAGCACGTGAATTGGCAGCAAGTATCTATTCCTGAAAGAGCATGTGCTGGAGACCAAGGTTTCTTATTACAAGTTATTGCTTATTAAAGTTAAAAAGTTTTTTAATTATCACAAATTATCGTTGATAATTTAAAAGGGAACACCAAAAAATGGTGTATTTATATAAATACAACATGTTAATTTATCAAAGAAAATAGGAAGTTAAACATGAAAAATCTAACAATCAAAAAAGTCGCATTAGGCTTATTCTTAGCTGGTTATGCTGCAAGTAGTGCTTACGCAGTAGATATAACGGGCGAAACCGTTAATCAAATACAAGGTAATGCACCGGTTATTTTCGCTAAAGATCATGATATTGAACGTGCTATTACCATTCGTATTACCGAAGATATTGCTGGTAATACAGCTGCTGGTAGAGATAGAAAAGCTAAAGTTGGTGATTTTATTCATATTTGGTTTAATTTAAAAGATTCAGATGGTGATATTGATTCAACAGGTGAAATAAAAGACACATTAAGAGTATGGATTAATAAAACTACTGATAATGTGTCATGGACAAATGTGACTAGTGATATTTCCGGTGCACTTAGTTTTACTAATACTGGTGAAGAAGGTCATATATATTTTAAAATTACTGAATCTATGGCTGGTGCGGTGAAAGTTGGTTTACAACTTCAAGAGAAAACCACATTTGGTAATCCAAATGTAAATGAATGGTTAAACCTTGCTGATATTTGGAGTACTCAAGTTCCTCAACATCAAGAAACACTAGGTGATAACGAACAACCAGCTCCTGATACTGGTTCTGGTGACCCAGATCCTAACAACCCAGTAGGACCAATTTACTCTGATGAAAGTACAAAAATTGGTATTTTCAAATATAAAACAGATGGTACACTTGACATGGATATAAATATAGCAGCTTTACCAGCTCGACCAACAGGAGTTAGTGATGCAGACTGGGCGAAACGAACAGTTCCACAATATGGTGATCGTTTAGGTGCTGTTGTATGGCAAATAACGGATGGAAATACTACTGGGGATCATAGCTTACCAAATACTGCTGGTACTGATAGAATAATTACTGATTCATATAGCTTCTCATGGTATCTTTACGGTACCTCTAGTGCTAATACAGGTAGTGTAGCTGCACCTGCAGATGCATTAACTACAGGTGTGTATAGTGCAGCTGGAACTAATATTGGTGATTCAATTGCATTAGGTGCGGTAGAAGCAGCTGGTGGCAATGTTGCTACGATAGCAAATACTAAACATAACTCATTATATAGTACCTTAACAACGACTAGAGCAGGTATTCAAGGCTTCAAACTTCAAGTTATAGCAAGATAATTATCTATTTAGTTATGAAATTGATAAAAACCACTCTATTGAGTGGTTTTTTTTAATAAAATAAGCTTAATCAAATTAAATTAAATGGATAAAAAGTGTTACGTAATATAATATTTAATTGTGCACTTCTAAGTATTAAATTGATACAATAATTAATCGAATCGATAATTACACCCATGATTATTCCTTGGCAGACTCTTGATCCTCAAACATTAAATAATCTTATTGAATCTTTTGTTTTACGAGAAGGTACCGATTATGGTATGCAGGAAAAAACACTTGCAGATAAAGTCAATGATGTAAAACTTCATTTAATTAATGGAACTGCCGCAATTTTTTGGTCTGAATTACATGAAACAATTGATATCAAAATTATTAAATAATGATTAAAATCGTTTTACTGAGTATATGATTTATTGTGTAACTTTGTTATAGTGTCATTGTAGTAATTGAATGGAGAGGACGGAATAATGATTGGTAAACAGCAATCAGATACAACATTAGAATGGTTTTTATCTCATTGCCATATTCATAAATATCCAGCTAAAAGTACCCTTATTCATCAAGGAGAAAAAGCCGAAACTCTCTATTATATTTTGAAAGGATCTGTTGCTGTATTAATTAAAGATGATGAAGGTAATGAGATGATTTTGTCTTATTTAAATCAAAATCAATTTTTAGGTGAATTAGGTCTTTTCGAAGAAGGCACAGAGCGTAGTGCTTGGGTAAAAGCGAAAACAAGTTGTGAAGTGGCTGAAATTTCTTATAAAAAATTTAAACAGCTTGTACAAGTTAATCCCGATATTTTAATGCGTCTCGCTAGTCAAATGGCAAGTCGATTACAAGTAACATCAGAAAAAGTGAGCAATTTAGCCTTTTTAGATGTTGCTGGACGAATTGCACAAACCTTATTGAATTTAACCAAACAGCCTGATGCAATGACCCATCCAGATGGCATGCAAATCAAAATTACCCGTCAGGAAATCGGTCAAATAGTTGGTTGTTCACGTGAAACAGTGGGTAGAATTTTAAAAATGCTTGAAGACCAACATTTGATTTCAGCACATGGCAAAACAATTGTGGTTTATGGTACCCGTTGATTATCGAAATTATGATTAAAATGATTGAGATATTACGAGATATTAAATGACACAACAAAGATACATCCCAAATCATGTTGCTATTATAATGGATGGTAATGGTCGCTGGGCTCAACAACGTAATCAATTAAGGGCAATTGGTCATCGAGCTGGTTTAAAAGCAGTTCGTAAAATTGTCACTCATGCAGCAAAACTAAATATCAAAGTACTCACTTTATATGCTTTTAGTAGTGAAAATTGGAAGCGACCATCAAATGAAGTTTCAGCTTTAATATCACTTTTTATTTATGCTTTAAATCGAGAAATCCAAAAGTTAAATAAACATAACGTTCGTTTAAATATTATTGGTGATATTTCAAAGTTTAATGAACATCTTCAAAAACTGATTATTGATGCTCAATGCTTAACACAAAATAATACCGGCCTTATTCTCAATATTGCGGCTAATTACGGTGGTCGTTGGGATATTGTACAATCAGCACAAAAAATGACAACTAAAGTTTTGCAAGGAGAGATAAAACTTGAAGATATTAATGAGGATAGTTTTGCCACAACCATTTGCATGAGTGATTTGCCTGAAGTTGAATTAGTTATACGTACTGGTGGTGAGTATCGAATTAGTAACTTTTTATTATGGCAAAGTGCCTATGCAGAATTCTATTTTACCGACACACTTTGGCCTGACTTTAACTCAATATCCTTCGATGAAGCGATAGACGTATTTAATACTAGAGAACGACGTTTCGGCGGTGTTCAAAATGAGGAACTTTAATGTTAATTCACCGTATTCTAACTGCACTAATACTTATTCCACTGGTAATTATTGCCTTGTTTTTTGCGCCATTATCAATATTTTCTTATCTAGTTATCGCTGTTTGTGGAATAGCTGCATGGGAATGGACTAATTTTCTAGCTATGACTAAACCATTACATAAAATTGTTTTTACATTTTCTGTTGTAATGTTATTAAGTTTAGTTTATCTAATTCCAAATACAGCATTAATAAAATATAGATTATTTAATTATATAATTTGTTTATCGATTATTTGGTGGTTAGTTGCATTTTTATTGGTTATTGGTTATCCAAAGTCAGTAAAATACTGGTCTAATTCACTGATTATTAAATTATTATTTGCTTTTTTTACACTGTTTCCTTTCTTTGTCGGTATGATTGAGCTTAGGTCAATTAATTATATATTTAATACTTATACAGGTGCTGTTTGGTTGCTATATGTATTTGTGTTAGTATGGGCAACCGACACCGGTGCATATTTCGTTGGTAGAGCGATAGGTAAACGAAAATTGGCAGCAAAAGTATCACCAGGGAAAACGATAGAGGGCTTTTTAGGTGGAATTAGTTCAGCCATTTTGATTAGTGTGTTTGTTTATTTAACCGGTTATTTCCAAATTAGTTTCATAACTTTTATATTGAGTTCTTTGTTGGCTATTTTAGTTTCAGTATTAGGTGATTTAACTGAAAGTATGTTTAAACGAGAAGCAGGCATTAAAGATAGTGGTAATATTATTCCTGGACATGGTGGTATTTTAGATCGGATTGATAGTTTAACTGCTGCAGTTCCAATATTTGCAGCACTATCTTTACATTTACTTTAAAAGGTTATTGATTTTGCTCTGGTCACTGTTATTATTTCTCATTACTATCAGTATATTAGTCACTGTACATGAGTTTGGACATTTCTATGTGGCTAGGTTATGCAAGGTCCATGTTGAATGTTTTTCGATTGGGTTTGGAAAAAAAATATGGGCGCATAAGTTTTCAAGTGGAACAGAGTTAGTTATTGCTATGATTCCACTAGGTGGCTATGTTAGAATGCTTGATAGTCGAGCTAGTGAATTAGCTCCCAATTTTGAAAAATTTGCCTATGACAAAAAGAAACTATGGCAAAGAGCAGCAATTATTTTTGCTGGTCCATTTGCCAATTTTGTTTTAGCAGTGCTTATTTATTGGATTATTTTTTTGATGGGGGTCATTGAGTACCCCGTTAAAGTAAAAAATGTTATACCTTTAACTCCGGCTGCAACATTGAACATTCCAGCTAATTCAGAGTTAAAAATGATAGATAATACAAAAATTTATAGTTGGAATGATGTAAATATTGCATTAATTACTGCGTTAGGCAATCAAAACGTTAATATTACATATATTGATAGTTCTAATGGTGATAGTAACCAAAAAGAAATCATTAAAAATGTTAATATTAACGATTGGTATTTTGATATTGAGAAAGATTCTGCTATAACAGCTTTTGGTTTTATACCTAAACAGTTGGAAATTTATCCAATTGTGAGTAAAATTGTGACAGATTCGGCTGCTGAAAAAGCTGGTTTGCAAGTTGGTGATAAAATTATCAGTTATAATGATCACTTATATACAAATTGGAGTGATTTTGCGAATACAATAAAAAAAGCCGAAATCATGGTATTGAAAGTGGATCGTAATGGTAAAGATATCAATCTGACGCTGACACCCAAAATAAATCAAAATGGAGAGGGGGTTGCGGGATTTTATCCGACATCTGATTCGGTAATTAAGCAGTATAGTTTTTTAAATGGATTTGACAAGGCGATGGAACAAACTATATTAACAACAAAGTTAACAGTTCGATCTCTTTATCAATTAGTAACAGGTGTTATTGGTCTTAAACACTTATCAGGACCGATAACAATAGCAAAAAGCGCAGGGCAAACAGCAAGTTATGGTTTTACTCCTTACTTATATTTTCTGGCTTTTATTAGTATAAGCTTAGGTGTAATCAATCTTGTTCCATTACCAATGTTAGATGGCGGGCAGCTTCTTTTTTTATTATTTGAAGGAATAAAAGGAAATGCCTTATCAAATAAAGCACAAGAGCGTTTTTTTCGTATCGGATTTGTTTTATTAATGGTAATAATGGGAATTGCACTATTTAATGATATTTTACGATTGTAATGGGATGAGGTTATAAATATATACGATGAAAATAAAAAACTTACTTATAGCATCTTTGCTGTTTAGTACTACAGCAGTATATAGTTCCAATGCATTTTGTGTTGATGATTTTGTAGTTAAAGATATCAAGTTTGAGGGGCTACAGCGTGTAACTGTTGGCGCAGCTATGCTTGAAATGCCAATCCAAGTTGGTGACTATGTCAATGAAGCTGACTTAGGCCGTATTATTAAATCTCTTTACTCAAGTGGTAATTTTGATGATATAACCGTATCAAGAGATGGTGACAGATTGATTGTACATGTGCAAGAACGTCCTACTATTGCTAGCATTACTTTCTCTGGCAATAAATCTGTCAAAGATGATATGTTGAAGAAGAATTTAGATAGTACTGGTATTCGAGAAGGTGATGCATTAGATCGCACTATGCTTTCAGGTATTGAAAAAGGTTTAGAGGATTTTTATTACAGTGTTGGTAAATATAATGCTCAAATTAAAGCTGTAGTTACGCCATTATCTCGCAATCGTGTTGATCTAAAATTAGTTATTGCTGAAGGTAAATCGGCGTTAATTGATCAAATCAATATTGTTGGTGCAAAAGCATTTTCATCAGAAGAACTGATTTCTCGTTTTACATTACGTGATGAGGTTCCTTGGTGGAATATGTTAGGTGATCGTAAATATCAAAAACAAAAATTAGCATCTGACTTAGATGAATTGCAAAGCTTTTATCTAAATCGAGGTTATGCACGTTTCAATATTGAATCTACACAAGTTAGTTTAACACCAGATAAAAAAGGTATTTATGTAACTATTAACATCCATGAAGGTGAACAATATAAATTATCAGAATTGGATTTTAAAGGTAATTTTGCTGGTCATAAAGAGGCAATAACTAAAATAGCCAAAGAAAAACTGACTGTTGGGGAACTTTATAATGGTAAAAAAATTACTGATATTGAAGATAATGTTAAACGTTTGTTAGCTAATTTTGGTTATGCTTACCCACAAGTAGCTATTCAACCAGAAATGGATGATGCATCACATACCGTTAAATTAATAGTATTAGTTGATGTTGGACAACGTTTCTATGTCCGTAATATTAAAGTTGTCGGAAATACAATTACTAGTGAAAGTGTCGTTCGTCGTGAACTTCGTCAGATGGAAGGATCATGGTTAAGTAATGGTTTGGTTGAACTAGGTAAAGATCGTTTAAATCGACTTGGATTTTTTGATTCGGTAGAAGCAAATACTGAACGTGTTCCGGGAGTAGATGATCAAGTTGATATTATTTATAAAGTTTCCGAGCGAAATACAGGTAGTATTAAATTTGGTATTGGTGTTGGTTCTGATAGTGGTGTCAGTTTTAATGCAGGTATTTCACAAGATAACTGGTTAGGCACAGGTAACAGTGTTTCTTTTGATATTAATACTACTAGCAATGATAAGACAGCATCGATATCGATAGTAGACCCATATTTTACGGTTGATGGTGTCAGTTTAGGTGGTAGTGTTTATTACAATACTTATAAAACTGATAGCGATGATGATGAATCAGAATATTCAAGTAAAACCTGGGGGGCAACAGCTAATTTAGGTTTCCCTATAAGTGAAAATAATTTCCTCCGTTTTGGCGCTGAATATGCTAACCATAATTTAACTGATATGCAGGCACAGTATAATATGTGGCGCTATTTTGAATCCATGGGTGAAAATATGAAAAACAAAGATAAATCGTTTTCATATGATACCAACGATTTATTGTTGAATGCTTATTGGACATATAATTCATTAGACCGAGGATACTTTCCTACTGATGGTCTAAAATTAACAGCAAATATAAAAGCGACTGCGCCAGTCTTTGATAATCGATACTATAAGATGGTTACTGATGCATCTTATTACTATCCAATTGACGGAGATCATAATTGGGTGTTCTTAGCTCGTGGTCGTTTAGGCTATGGTGGTGGATTTGGTGGTAAAGAGTTACCGTTTTATGAAAACTTCTATGCTGGTGGTTCAACTGTTTTACGTGGTTTTAAATCGAACACTGTGGGTCCTAAAGCGGTATATTTTAACAAAAACGGTTGTCGTACGTTAAATGATACATCTGGATGTGAAAAATCTAAAGATGCGATCGGGGGTAATGCTCTAGCATTTGCTAGCACAGAATTGGTTGTTCCAACACCATTTGCCAGTGAAAAATATTCCGATAGTATTAGAACTTCAGTATTTTTTGATGCCGGTACTGTTTGGGATACAGAATGGGATCTAAAAGGAAAAAATGTTCCTGATTATAGTTCCCCATCAGATATTAGAATGTCAGCTGGTCTTGCTGTTCAATGGATGTCTCCATTAGGTCCATTGGTATTTTCTTATGCACAACCACTTAAGAAATATAATGGCGATTCGGCGCAACAATTTCAATTTAATATAGGTTCAACATGGTAATACCAAGTTGTGAATAACTAAAATATATAGGTGAATAAAGTGAAAAAAATTATATCTGTTCTTGGTCTTAGTGTTGCATTACTTTTTACTGGCACAGCGAATGCCGAAATTAAAATTGGTGTTATTGATGTTATGTCAGTATTACAACAAATGCCGCAACGAGAAACAGTTGGAAAAGCTTTAGATAAGGAATTTGAAGCTAGAGCGAAAACACTACAGCAAGAAGAGAAGAAAGCTAATGATGCGGCAGCACGTTTGAAGAAAGATGGTTTAACTTTATCTTCTTCTGAAAAAACAAAACTGAATAAAACTATTTCTGATTTTGAAAATAAAGCAAAAGCTTTCTCAAATGATTATCGTAAACGAGAAACTGAAGAAGCAAGTAAATTATTAACTAAAATTCAAGAAGCTGTTAAAAAAATTGTTGAAGAAGAAAAATATGATTTAATATTAAAAGCTGAAGCAACTTTATCGGCTTCAGATGCTGTTGATATTACAAATAAAGTTTTGGAAAAGGTTAAAAATTAATGTTTGCTTTTCGTTTAGAGCAATTAGCTGAACAGTTGGGTGCTACGTTACACGGTGATGGTGAATTAATCATCACTGGTGTGGCATCAATGAAAAGCGCCACTGAAGGCCAAATAACTTTTTTGTCTGATAAGAAATTCCAAAATAATTTATCTAGCTGTAATGCATCTGCTGTTGTCATGACTGAAGAAAGTCTTAAGTATTGGAATGGGGCAGCTTTAATAGTAAAAAATCCCTACCTATGTTATGCAAAATTAGCCCAAATTTTGGATACAACTCCTTTACCCGCTAATGATATTGCCGATTCAGCAGTTATCGATCCTACAGTGCAACTAGGTAACAATGTTGCGGTTGGAGCTAATGCAGTTATTGAAAGTGGTGTAGTTCTTGGTGATAATTGTATTATCGGTGCCGGTTGTTTTATTGGTAAGGATACAGTTATTGGAGCAGGCACTAAACTATGGGCTAATATATCTATATATCATAACTGTGTTATTGGTGAAAATTGCTTAATCCAATCAGGAACTGTAATTGGCGCAGATGGATTTGGTTATGCTAATGATAAAGGTAAATGGATAAAAATTCCTCAACTAGGTCGAGTAGTAATAGGTAATAATGTTGAAATTGGTGCATCAACAACCATAGATCGTGGTGCTCTAGATGATACTGTTATCGGCAATGGTGTTATTATTGATAATCAATGCCAAATAGCTCATAACGATATTATTGGTGATCATACCGCTGTTGCCGGTGGTGTAATCATGGCAGGAAGTTTAACTATTGGTCGTCATTGTTTGATTGGCGGTGCTAGTGTCATTAATGGACATATGGAAATTTGCGATCAAGTTACAGTGACAGGAATGGGAATGGTAATGCGCCCAATTACCGAGCCGGGTGTATATTCATCAGGAATCCCATTACAACAAAATAAAGTATGGCGTAAAACAGCTTCATTAGTATTACATATTGATGAAATGAATAAACGTTTGAAAGCACTTGAGAAGAAGCAGTTAAATATCTCGACGTAGTCGATTACGGTCGGTATAATGCTTTCCTATTTTGTAAAATTAATTAGCTCAATTATTGTTTATAATATGATTATGAGCAAATATATTTAATAATTTCGAGGTATAAAGATGCAAGTTTCGGTAGAAACAACACAAGGTTTAGGTCGTCGTTTATCAATTACTATTAAATCAGAAGATATCACTAAAGCGGTTAATAAAGAACTTTTAAATACTGCAAAAAAAGTTCGTATCGATGGATTTCGTAAAGGAAAGGTTCCTTTAAAAATTGTTGAACAACGCTATGGTGCTTCTATTTTACAGGATGCTTTAAGCGATTTAATGCAACGTAATTTTGTCGATGCTATTATTCAAGAAAAATTAAACCCAGCTGGTGCACCTGTATATACTCCAAAAGAATATAAAGATGGTGAAGATTATACATTTACTGTTGAGTTTGAAGTTTATCCTGAAATCAAAATTAAAGATTTAGATAAGATCGAAGTTGAAAAACCGATTGCCGAAATTGTTGATGCAGATGTTGACACAATGATTGAAACTTTACGTAAACAACAGGGTTCTTGGAAAGTTGTTGAACAAAAAGCTAAAGAACAAAATCGTGTTACTCTCGACTTTTTAGGTAAAGTTGACGGTGATGAATTTGAAGGTGGTAAAGCTGATGATTTTGCACTTGTTTTAGGACAAGGTCGTATGATTCCTGGTTTTGAAGATGCAATTATTGGTCATAAAGCCGGTGATCAATTTGATATCAATGTTACTTTCCCAGATGACTATCATGCTGAAAATTTAAAAGGTAAACCTGCGGTATTTGCTGCTACACTTAAGAAAGTTGAAGAACTTGAACTTCCAGAACTTACTGAAGATGTGGTTAAAAGATTTGGTATTGCTGATGGAACTGTTGATAGTTTGCGTGCAGAAGTGCGCAAAAATATGTTACGAGAACTTAATGCTACAATTCGTAATAAAATTAAATCACAAGCTATTGATGGTTTAGTTAAAAATAACGATATTGAAGTGCCAGCGGCTTTAATTGATAGAGAAGTAGATGTGTTACGTCAACAAGCGGTAACTCGTTTTGGTGGTAATGCTAAACAAGCAATGGATCTTCCTAAAGAGTTATTTGAAGCAGAAGCAAAACGTCGAGTATTAGTTGGGTTGCTATTTAGTGAAATTATTGAAAGTAATAAATTACAAGCTGATGATACTAAAGTTCAATCATTAATCGATGAAATTGCAACAGCTTATGAAGATCCAAAAGAAGTAGTAGATTATTACCACAAAGATAAGAAAGCAATGGATAATATCCGTTCTGTTGCGCTAGAAGATCAAGTAGTTGATTTATTATTAGCTAGTGCTAAAGTAACAGAGAAAACCTATTCGTTTTCTGAATTAATGAATCAGCAAGTTGCATAAGCAATTTGTTATTTTATTTAATTAAAAATTTCTATAAAGCCCAAATAAGGATTAACTGTTTGGGCTATTTTGTTTAATTAGGAGATGAAAATGCCTTTAGAACCATGCATGAGTGTGATTCCAATGGTTGTTGAGCAAAGCTCTCGAGGAGAAAGAGCTTATGACATTTACTCACGACTATTAAAAGAAAGAATTATATTTTTGACTGGACAAGTTGAAGATAATATGGCGAATCTAATAATAGCTCAAATGCTTTTTCTTGAAGCAGAAAATCCTGAAAAAGATATTTACTTATATATTAATTCTCCTGGTGGAGTTGTAACTGCTGGTATGGCTATATATGACACAATGCAGTTTATAAAACCAGATGTAAGTACTATCTGTTTAGGACAAGCATGCTCAATGGGATCTCTACTTTTGACCGCAGGAACTAAAGGTAAACGTTACTGTCTACCGAATGCACGTGTTATGATTCATCAACCTTTGGGTGGTTTTCAAGGCCAAGCATCTGATATTCAAATTCATGCTCAAGAAATATTACAGGTAAAAAGTCGATTAAATAATATTTTGGCAAAACATACCGGACAAGATATTAGTGTAATTGAGAAGGATACAGATCGTGATAATTTCATGTCAGCTGAGAAAGCAGTTGAATATGGATTGGTTGACGCCATATACAGTAAAAGATCTTAAAACTAAATAGGTGGAAAAAAGTGGATAAAGAAAACTCAGAAAAATTACTCTATTGTACTTTTTGTGGTAAAAGTGAGCATGAAGTCCGTAAACTAATTGCTGGGCCATCATCTATTTATATTTGTAATGAATGTATTGGTTTGTGTAATGATATTTTAAAAGAAGAGACCAAAAATTTTCTTTCTCATGAAGAATTTATAAGTAAACCATTGCCAACTCCTCATGAAATACGCGACCATCTTGATGAATATGTCATTGGTCAAGAACGAGCAAAAAAAGTATTATCTGTGGCTGTTTATAATCATTATAAACGCTTGCGTAGTTATTCTACACGTAGTGATGTAGAGTTAGGTAAAAGTAATATTTTATTAATAGGTCCAACTGGTAGTGGTAAAACATTATTAGCTGAAACATTAGCGCGCTTTTTAGATGTTCCTTTTGCTATGGCGGATGCAACAACTTTAACCGAAGCAGGTTATGTTGGTGAAGATGTTGAAAATATTATTCAAAAGTTATTACAAAGTTGTGATTATGATGTAGAAAAAGCTCAACGAGGAATTATCTATGTTGATGAAATAGATAAAATCTCAAGAAAATCAGATAATCCATCTATCACGCGAGATGTATCTGGTGAAGGGGTACAGCAAGCATTGTTAAAAATAATTGAAGGAACAGTAGCATCGGTTCCTCCTAAAGGTGGACGTAAGCATCCACAACAAGAGTTTTTACAAGTGGATACATCAAAGATTCTCTTTATTTGTGGCGGTGCTTTTAGTGGCTTAGATAAAGTTATTGAAAATCGTGTTTCTACCAATACTGGTATTGGTTTTGGTGCAGATGTAAAAAGTAGCAAAAATAAAGCAACAGAGTCTGAATTACTAGCGCAAATTGAAGCAGAAGATTTAGTCAAATTTGGTTTGATTCCTGAATTTATTGGTAGATTACCTGTCATTGGAACTTTATCGGAACTAGATAAAGATGCTTTAGTCAATATATTGACTGAACCTAAAAATGCCTTAACTAAACAATTTAATGCATTATTAGAATTAGACGGTGTAGAACTAGAATTCACACAAGAGGCTTTAGAGGCAATTGCCATAAAAGCGATGAAACGCAAAACAGGTGCTAGAGGATTACGCTCAATCGTGGAAAATATATTGTTAGATACAATGTATGACTTACCATCAATGGATAATGTAAAAAAAGTCCTTGTTGATAAAGAAACTGTTGAACAGTTGCAATCACCTAAATTAATTTATAGTGGAAATACAGAATTGTCAGCTTAATAGATAAACCAATATGTCTTTTTAAGCAGACAAATCGCAGTTAATGTTCAGTTCGCTAAGATACGGATGTGCTTTGAAAGAGCACTTACCGTATTTAAAACATCAAAGGATAAGCTTGAATATCTTAAAATGGCCCCAATATAAGACAGATAAGTTTGTACTACCGAGAGAATAAAATGAAGACAAAACAAACTAAACAAATGATTATGCCTATTTTACCATTACGTGATGTTGTTGTATTTCCTCATATGGTGATTCCTCTCTTTGTCGGTCGAAATAAATCAATTCGTTGCTTAGAAAGTGCAATGGAAATGGATAAGCAAGTTTTTCTTGTTACGCAAAAGCATCCTTCTCAAGATGAACCAAATGTTGAAGATTTATATGAAGTGGGGACAGTAGCTAATGTCTTACAATTACTTCAATTACCAGATGGAACTGTGAAAGTACTGGTTGAAGGGGTTACTCGAGCTAAGATTGGTGATATAGTTGAACGAAAAGAGGATGACTATTTAATAGCTGATATCAAACCATTAAAAGAGTCGAAAAAAACAGATAAAATCAATCAAGCAATGACAAGAGTACTATTGTCAAACTTTGATGATTATGCCAAACTTAATAAAAAAGTAACACAAGAAGTTGTTGATTCTATTCATCTTATAAAAGAACCATCACAACTTGCGGATTCCATCGCCGCAACCTTATTTATAAAAGTTGAGCAAAAACAAGATATTTTGGTTACTGCTGATTTAGAAAAACGTTTTGAATTACTTATTTCATTAATGGAAGCTGAAATAGACTTGTTGCAAGTAGAAAAGAATATTCGTCAGCGAGTTAAACAACAGATGGAAAAGGCTCAAAAAGAGTATTATCTGAATGAGCAAATTAAAGCAATCCATAAAGAACTAGGTGATATAGATAATAAACCTGATGAATTTGAAGAGTTAAACTTAAAAATTTCTAAGGCAAAAATGCCTCAAGAGGCCAAGGAAAAAACACTATCCGAACTTAATAAACTTAAAATGATGCCAGCTATGTCAGCTGAAGCAACTGTTGTTCGAGGTTATATCGATTGGATGCTACAGTTGCCTTGGCATAAACGTAGTAAAGTAAAAAAAGATATCCAAGCTGCACAAAAGGTTTTAGATAAAGATCATTATGGGCTTGAGCGTGTAAAAGACAGAATATTGGAATATTTAGCTGTACAGGGGCGAGTTAATAAGGTAAAAGGTCCAATTTTATGCTTAGTTGGACCTCCAGGGGTTGGTAAAACATCTCTAGGCCAATCTATTGCAAAAGCAACTGGTCGACAATATGTGCGTATGGCTTTAGGTGGTGTTCGTGATGAAGCGGAAATTCGTGGCCATAGAAGAACTTATATTGGATCCATGCCAGGTAAATTAATCCAACGTATGGTTAAAGTTGGAGTTAAAAATCCACTATTTTTGTTAGATGAAATCGACAAAATGGCTTCTGATATGCGAGGTGATCCAGCGTCTGCATTGCTTGAAGTACTAGATCCAGAACAAAATAATGCCTTTAATGATCATTATTTAGAAGTAGACTATGATTTATCTGACGTAATGTTTGTGGCAACGGCTAATTCAATGAATATCCCTGCCCCGTTACTTGATAGGATGGAAGTCATTAGACTGTCTGGTTATACTGAAGATGAAAAATTAAATATAGCTAAACAACATTTAATATCTAAACAGATCGCTAACAGTGGCTTAAAAGCCAAAGAAATAGATATTGATGACTCTGCTATTATTGGTATTATTCGCTATTATACTCGTGAAGCTGGTGTGCGTAGTTTAGAAAGAGAAATAGCTAAAATTTGCCGTAAAGTAGTTAAACAATTGGCTTTAAATAGTAAATTACATAAAGTGAATATTAGCCAAGACAATCTAAAAGACTTTTTAGGTGTACAACGTTTTGATTATGGCAAATCAGAAAGTGAAAATCGAATCGGTCAAGTTACTGGTTTAGCTTGGACTGAAGTTGGCGGCGATTTATTGACAATTGAATCGGTAAGTGTAGTTGGGAAAGGGAAATTAACTTACACCGGCTCTCTTGGTGATGTGATGCAAGAATCAATTCAGACAGCACTGACTGTTGTTCGTTCACGAGCAGAAAAACTTGGTATCAATAACGATTTTTATGAAAAACGTGATATACATGTGCATGTTCCTGATGGAGCTACACCTAAAGATGGTCCAAGTGCTGGTATTGCTATGTGTACCTCGTTGGTTTCGACCTTAACAGGTAATCCTGTTCGTTCTGATGTTGCAATGACCGGTGAAATAACCTTACGAGGTGAAGTATTACCAATTGGTGGATTAAAAGAAAAATTATTAGCTGCGCATAGAGGTGGTATAAAAACAGCATTGATTCCTATTGATAATGTCAAAGATCTTGAAGATATTCCAGATAATGTGAAATCTGAAATCGAAATTAAACCAGTAAAATGGATTGATGAAGTATTAACTATCGCCTTACAAAACAATCCATTTGGTATTGAACCTGTAATAGGAAAAGCTAAAAGAAGAAAAGCTAGCGTAAAATCTAGCAAAAATATAAATAAATTATAAACCTATTAGCTAATGTTTTTGAGTTTTATGAATGAAAAAGTCAACCGTGTGTTGACTTTTTTTATCGACTTTTAATTGAATAATAGCCTATTTTAGCAAATATGCTATACTTGCGAAATTAAAATTCAGGTGTATGGAGAATAGCCAGTTATGATGGAAACAATTAGAACAGCAGCAAATAGTGTTGTTGTTAAAATAATCTTTGCAATCATTATTTTATGTTTTATTTTTACCGGCGTAGGATTTTTAGGTTTTGGTGGTAGTGGAAATAGTGCCAACGATGAACAATTATATATTGCTAAAGTTGATGGTGAAGGTATCAGTCGTGCAGGATTTGAAGATCAAGTCAAACAATCCTTAGCAAAAACTACTGGTGATGCATCTTTTATCAAAATCTTGCGTCGTAATATTTTAGCTCAGCAAATAGATAATTATTTAGCTTATCAGTTTGCAGATAAAATTAATACCGCCATCAGTAATGAGAATATAAAGAATTATATTAAACAACAAAAAGTTTTCTTTATAGACGGTAAATTTGATAATCAGAACTATTTAGATTTACTGGCTGAAAATGGTTTCACTCCTGATAGTTATGCTGAAATATTAAAAACGTCATTACAACAACAACAAGTTATGGATGCATTAGTAAAATCGAGTTTTGTTTTACCATCTGATTCAGAAATAGGATTATTAAAAAATCAAACGAGAAATATTTATGCGACGGTAATTGATTCATCAATTGATGATAATAAAGATATAAATATTTCTGAAGCTGACGAACAAAAATATTATGATGAGCATAAAAATAATTTTCACAAAAAAGAACGTGTAAAAATTAAATATATTTATAATTCTAAAGATCTTATTGCTCAATCAGTTAAAATCAGTGATGATGAAGTTAAAGCAGAGTATAATAAAAATATTCATGAATATAGTTATCCAGCGCAAAAAGCTTTTAGTGTAATTTTTGTAACTGATAAAGCACAAGCATATAAAATTACTAAAGAATTGGCTACAGGTGCTAATTTTGAACAAATTGCGCAAACGCTGAATACAAATAATGATATGTCAGCTTATGGTAAAAATGGTTCATTAGGTTGGTTTGCTGAAGATAATTCTTTACCTGAAGTATTTAAAAAAGCAAATTTAAAAAAAATTAACCAAATTTCAACACCGATACCTACCGATGAAGGGTTTGCAATAATTAAGTTAGATGGTATACAGCCAAGTAAAAGTATGGATCTTGATTTAGTTAGAGCTAGGATTGGAGCAAACATAGCTAATCAAAAAATACAAAAAGAATTCAATGCAATTGAAGATAAAATTAAAGTTGCATTAAGTGAATCACCGAAATCTCTTGAGGAGTTAGCTGAAAAAACAGGGCTTACTGTAAATACGACTGATTGGACAACTTATCAAGATCCATTTTCAATCATGATTCATCCTGAAATAAGCGATTTAGTTTTTAGTGAAGAAATGATAGTTGATGGTCAGTTAACTCATAAAATGTCTGATTTAATTCCAATTGAAAGAAAACAAGGTAGTTATGATTTTGTAATTCAAGTTACTGATAATCGTCCTGAAGGGATAGCACCATTTGATGAAGTTAAAGATACAATTAAACAACAGTTAACTAAGAATATATCTGATAATCGTTTTAAATCTAATGTTGAAAATTTATTAACTGAATTAAATACTACCGGTAAATCTGATAAAATTAGATTAAGTCAAAGGTATGAGTTAAATAGAGACTCAACCAATTTAGATAAACAGGTTGTCGATATGGTATTTAATTTAGATCAACCGATTAAAGGTGTTAAATCTGTTACTTATGGAGCAGAATTTTTAGAAAATAATACCGCTTATATTGTTGCATTAACTAAAGTAGATACACCAACAGAGTATCAAGATATTTCATCAGAATTATTACCATTATTCGTTGATGATACTTATTATTATCTTCGTGATGATATTCGTTCTAAATCAAAAATTGAAATAATGCCTGATGTGAATATGTGATTGAGATCGAAGTAAATTTATACTCGCTGTAATTAAAGTAAAGCCACTTAAGTGGCTTTTCGCATTTCTATTATTAGTAAAATTCATTTTATTAACTTAATGAGATAGTTAACTTGCAAATTTACTTGCATAATTATTTTGGAGTTAATCAAATGAAAATTTTTACAATATTATGTTTTTTATTCTCAAGCTTCTTTTTTTCAACTATTAGTTTTGCGGAATCAAAATCAGAAACCACTACCACAGAGGTACAAAAACAAGTTGTTCAAGTTAATATCAACACCGCAACAGCTGAGGAGTTAACTAAAGGGTTAATTGGTATTGGTATGAGTAAAGCTCAGAAGATTATTGAATATCGAGAAAAATTTGGTCCTTTTATTTCTATAGAGCAGTTAAAAGAAGTTTCAGGTATTGGTCAAGCAACACTAGATAAAAATATAGGAAAAATTACATTATAAATTTAATCTCTTCCAACAGATTGCCTGTTGGAAGAGATGTTTAATTATCAATTGGATCAACATCAATACTCCATCTTACTTTTGATGTATCTTTCCACTGTTCAATAACTATAAGAAGGTTATCTAATATTTGCTGTAATACTTGTCGGTTGCTATGTTGTAAGAGTAATTGCCAACGATTATAGCCCGCTTTTTTCGGTTGGCTTGCAGGTATAGGCCCAAGTTGCCATAAATCTTGATTATAATTTGCTTTTAGCCAATCATGGATACGCTGTAAAAATTTTGGTGCTTGTAGATTATTACGATCAGCGGCACGAATTAGCACCTGGTAACTAAATGGTGGTAATAATGTTTGCTTACGTTCTTGTAAGGTTTGTTTGGCAAATGCTTGGTAACCTTGCGTTAGTAATATATTTAATAATGGATGTTCTGGATGATAAGTTTGTAGAATAACCTCGCCAGCTTTTGTTTCCCGACCAGCACGTCCTGACACTTGGGTATATATTTGTGCAAATCTTTCTGTGGCTCTAAAATCACTTGAAAATAGAGCGCCATCAACATCCACTATTCCAACTAATGTAACATCGGGAAAATGATGTCCTTTAGCCAGAATTTGCGTACCAACTAAAATATGAGCACCGCCTTTTTGGATGTCATGTAAATAAGTGTTTAATGCCTCTTTTTTGGTTATCGTATCACGATCAATACGAGTGATTTTTATATTCGGAAATAATATATTGAGTTGTTTTTCTAGTTGTTCTGTTCCAAATCCAATCGGTAGTAATTGTGTCGAACCACATTTAGGACATTGTTGTGGGATATTTCTAGGTGTATCGCAATAATGACAAATTAGTCTATTTTGTTTTTTATGAAAGGTATAAGGTCGATCACAACGTGGGCACTCGGCAATCCAACCGCAATCATGACAAATGATTAATGGCGCAAATCCCCTACGATTAAGAAACAACATAACTTGATTATTATTATCTAAATGTTTTTTTATTCGGGTAATTAATGGCTGGGAAAGTCCAGAAGTTAGAGCCATACCGCGAATATCTAAAATAGATTGTTTTGCTAATTTGGCATTACCCGCTCGTTGTGTAAGCTTGAGCTGTTGATACTTATGATTTTGGGCATTATTAATGGTTTCAAGAGAGGGCGTAGCCGATCCTAAAATAATAGGTATATTTTCAATTTTTGCTCGGATGATTGCTAAGTCTCTGGCATTATAACGCCAGCCTTCTTGCTGTTTATAAGAACTATCATGCTCTTCATCAATAATAATAATACCTAAATCTTGAAATGGAGTAAAAAGTGCTGATCGTGTACCTACGACGATAGCATTGTCACCATCTTTACTTTTTAACCAAACCTCTAAACGTTCCTTATCAGTAAGGCCCGAATGTAAAATATCAATTGGTGCATTAAAACGCTGTTTAAAACGTTTGATAGTTTGCGGTGTTAAACCAATTTCAGGTACTAATACTAAAGCTTGTTTTCCTTGAGCTAAAACATCAGAAATAATATTTAGATAAACTTCCGTCTTACCAGAACCAGTTATACCATCAAGCAAAAATACACCAAATTGTTTGTTTTGTTTATTAATAGTAGTGATTGCATTTAATTGTTCATGATTTAATTGGATCGGTGTTTTGTTGGTTGAATAATTTGTATGCCAACAAATTTTATCAGGTTGGCGATAAACAAGCTCGATAAGCTGTTTTTTCTGTAATTCTTGATAGATATTCGATTTAAATTCACTTTCATTCAAACAGTTGTTTCTGAGTGAAGATACTAATAATTTCTGTTTTGGTGTTCGTGATAGAAGGTTTAAATCAATTTGCTGCCCTTTTGGTGTTAATTGCCAATGTTTTATGCCATCTTTGATGGCTGGACGTCCTTGCCTTAATGGGATCGGCATAGCGTGAAATATTACTTCACCAATTGGAAAATGATAATAATTGGTTGCCCAATTTAATAATTGCCAAATTGGTTGAGGAAAGGGGTTTTTTGTATCAATAATTTCGGTAATAGGTTTTAAATTTTCGATATCAAAAGTTGTTTGTTGATCAATCTTAACGATGATTCCAATCATTTCCCGTTTACCAAATGGCACTTTAACTCGCATACCAATTTCAGCCTGCGTCGTAAGTGTGTAATCAAACAGTTGATAAAGGGGCACCGGTAAGGCTACATGTGCAATCAGCATTAACAATCACTATTACAGTTATAAAATTGCTATTGTACGCAGATTTTGTTTAACTCGCAAAAATTACGCAGGCAGATTAATTAATTATTTCTAAATTAAATATTAATACTTTATGTATATGCTAGTAGTATCGATAAACAAAATTTGTTATCTTGAGTAACAAATTAAAACATAATGTTTAAGGGTGTTCAAAAATGTCAGCGTCATTTTCACATATTAATCAGCGTGGTGATGCTCATATGGTGGATGTTTCAGAAAAACAGATAACCCATCGAGAGGCTAGGGCAGAATCAATAGTATTAATGAATGAAGAAACATTTAATATGATTATTGAAGGAAAACATTATAAAGGTGATGTGTTTGCAACTGCTCGAATTGCTGGAGTTCAAGCTGCGAAAAGGACATGGGAGTTAATACCACTTTGTCATCCACTACTACTTACTAAAATAGAGGTTAATATTGAACCGCTATTTGAAAATCATAGTGTAAGAATAGAGTCAGTTTGTAAGGTAACTGGTCAAACAGGCGTGGAAATGGAAGCGTTAGTTGCTGCTTCTGTAGCTGCATTAACGATATATGATATGTGCAAAGCTAGTCAGAAAGATATGATTATTAATCAGGTTAGATTATTAAATAAAATTGGTGGAAAATCTGGTGACTATAGTTTAATTAGAAAAGTGAAAGTATGAATAAAATTTATTTTTTTGCACAAATTAGAGAGCTACTAGGAATTGAATCTTTGGAATTAATGGTAGAGCAAATGTCTATTGCACAACTTTTAGAACAGCTGAGTTTACGTGGTGACAAATGGGCATTTGCTTTAAAAGAAAAGACTGTATTATGTGCGGTAAATCATGCGCTAGTTGATTATCATCATATAATTCAACATGGTGATGAAATTGCATTTTTTCCACCAGTAACAGGTGGATGACAATATGAATATTATTGAAGTCAACCAATCATATATTGATATAAATTCATTAATAACATGGCTCTATGAGTTACCTCAAGATGGAGCAGTAGTCACTTTTATTGGGAAAGTACGTAGTTTAGAAAACAAAGTGATTAGTTTAACGTTGGAACATTATCCTCAAATGACAGAAAAAGTGTTGAGGAATATTATTCATCAAGCCAGAGATAGATGGTCAATTAATCGAGTTGCATTAGTGCATCGTGTGGGCAAAATTAATGTTAATGAGAGTATTGTTTTTGTTGGCGTTAGTTCTGCGCATCGAAGTGATGCTTTTGCTGCAACAGAATTTATTATGGATGTATTAAAAAACGAAGCACCATTTTGGAAGAAAGAACAAACTGGTAATGGTGAAAACTGGGTAGAGGCAAAGCAATCTGATGTAAATTCCTTGGAAAAATGGTATTAATCTTTATTTAATATATAATAAGGTATTATGTTACTTTTATGGGAGTTAAGATATATCAAGTTATACTCCTAACGGTTCAGTTAAAGAATAAGCGCCGTATACAACAAAACATGAGTCAAGTATATGGATGGCTGTTGGGTTACTTTTAACTGCTTTTGTTGCTTGGTTTGCATCAACTAGTTTTGAGTTTCTCATTTTATTATCACGAGTAATGTGGGTACTTTTAATTGCTGAAATTGGATTAGTATTTGTTATTTCAGGAATGATTAATCGTTTATCTGGTGTTTCAGCAATTACTTTATTAAGTGGTAAATGGTTTAATTTTTTCTATATATTTTAAATATTATACGTCGTTTTCAATTGCCAGTGTCTTCTTTTTATTACTGTTTGAATGTTGAGTGTGTTCGCATTTTATGGCTATACGACTAAACATCATTTGTCTGGTTTAGGTAGCTTTTATTCGTGGAATTAATTGGTATTGTTATTTCTTTTTGTTAATTTTATATTAATCTCCATACATTTATTGTTTTTTTGTTAAAAATTTTGCGGAAAGCCCTAACTCAAAATAAAAAAAATATTATTATTAAAAAAATTTAGCCTGTTATTTAATGGATTTCTATGAAAAAACTTTATTGGTTTATGTTAGTAAATATTTTTATTTCGGCAATAATAGCAATCCGATATTTTTGGGTACCTGGTGCATCGTTTAATTGGGATGGAAGCCTTTTTGCATTTATTGCAGTTTTAGGTCATTTTTTTTCAATATATTTATTATTTTTCGTTTTATCTATTCCTTTCCTTTGGATGAGTAAAAAATTAACTAATATCTGCTTGGCACTTATATTCAGTTTATTGCAAATTGTTTTATATATAGATACTATCGTTTTCCAACAATATCGATTTCATATCAATGAGTCGGTATTATCTATGGTTTTGTCCGGTCAGGTCGTGGATTTTTCAATTTCGACTTATGTATTAATGTTTTTGTTAATATTCGGTTTTTGTGGAATAGAATATTTAATCCTTTATCTATTTGATAAAAAATTTAATCATAAAACTATTCGACCTAAAATATTAATTATACCAACAGTTTTTCTTGCTAGTTGCTTGGTTATCAGTCATTTGATACATATGGTTGCTTTTTATTACGCCTATTCTCCGATTATGGTTATAAAAGAATATATTCCTTTATATCGTCCGTTTACCTCAAAAAAGATAATGGGATATTTTGATAAATCAGGACAACATAAAGTGCTTATTGAAAGGGATAGCCAGCACGCAAGTATCTATTACCCTAAAAAAGATCTTATGATTAATCCAGATAATCAAGTAACACCTAATATTATGTTTATTGTGTTAGATTCTTGGCGTTATGATACTTTTAGTCCAGATATTTCCCCCAACACCTATCGTTTTGTTAAACAGAATGATGGCATAATTTTTAATAATCATTATTCAACAGGTAATGCAACTCGTACAGGTATTTTTGGTCTTTTCTATGGTATTCCCGGGACATACTGGGATTCATTTATAAGAAACCGTATTCCATCGTTATTTATAACTACTCTACAAAGAGAAAATTATAATATTGGGATTTTTACTTCAGCAAAAGTCACCTCACCTGAATTTGATCGAACAGCTTTTTTAACTATCAAAAATTTAAGAATAAGTAGTAAAAATGGCCTAGCATCAAGTCGTGATAAACAGATAACAGATGACTGGCTAAATTGGTATGAATCTAGGGACAAATCTAATCCTAGTTTTTCCTTTTTATTTTTTGATGCGCCACATGCTTATGATTTCCCAAATGATTTTGATGTGAAATTTAAACCAGTTGGTGATCTCAATTATATGACATTAAATAACAATACAGATCCCATTCCAATTTTTAATCGTTATAAACAGAGTGTCTATTATGATGATTATTTGTTGCAGAAAGTTTATGATGAACTTAAACAGTCTGGTTCATTAGATAATACATTGATTATTATTACAGGTGATCATTCACAAGAAATGAATGATAATAAATTAGGTTTTTGGGGGCATAATGGCAATTATACGGATGCTCAAACCAAAGTACCTTTTATTATTGTTGGAGCGAAAGATCTTCAACATATAAGCGATAATATAAATAAATTTACCAGCCATGAAGATGTTGTACCTTCGATAATGCGTAATTATTTACATGTAAAAAATGATATTACTGACTATTCGACCGGTTATGATTTGTTTAGTCCAATAATGGATAGAGATTGGTTACTTATGTCTAATTATAGCTCATATGCGGTACGGACTAAAGACAACATTTATTTTGTTAATCGTCTCGGTATTAGTCATTATTTCGATGCTTACAATAATGAAGTAAATGACACACCTAATTATAATCTCATCCATTCTGCAATGGATGAAATGCGTTATTTTTTCCAAGCAGACAAATAATGGTAAAAAAATCCACCTTAGAGGTGGATTTTTTATTATCTAATATCTGCACAATTTAGGCAGTAAATATAACGGTTTTGCCCATCTTGGAATTTGTCCCAGAATGAAACTTGCTGTTTGATCTGTTTTACTTCAGGTATTTGTTCGAACAATACCTCTGCTGTTGATTTAGGCATCATCGCAATCATATCTGAATAAAAAGCATTGAGCCAATTACCTTCTTGTTTTTGCCAATCTATTTGATAATCTGAAATATTAGCTAATGTAGCGGCCATTTCGATTGCATCATCAAAATCACCTAACTTATCTACTAAACCGTTTTTACTTCCTTCTGAGCCCAGCCACACTTGTCCTTGGGCTATATTATCTACTTGTTCGGTAGTCATATTTCGTGCTTTTGCTACTAAAGAAATAAAAGTGTGATAACCATTGTCAATATTCATTTGGATAAATTGGTTCATTTCACTTGATAGATTTTGAGTTAGGCTTCTATTTGCTAATGGTGATGTTGATACTCCATCATTATAGACTCCGATATGAGAAAGTGAATTTTCAAAGGTTGGTACTATACCGAAGATGCCAATGGATCCAGTAATAGTATTTGGACTGGCAACAATATAGTCCGATGCAGTTGATATCCAATAACCACCTGAAGCGGCCATACCACCCATGGAGACAACAACTGGAATTTGGTAACTACGTAAAGCTTCTAATTCATTGCGAATCGCTTCTGAAGCATCAACACTTCCTCCAGGGCTATTTACTCTAAGTATGACCGCTTGTATATTATTTTTATTTAAATTTTTACGAATTTTTCTTAATTGCTCAACAATATCTTGGCTTCCAGCAACATTGCTGCTATTTTCACCATTGGTAATTGTTCCATTGACAAAAACAACGGCTATTTTTGGTTCTTTACTTGCGGGCATCACTTTTTCTTTCAGCTGGTAATCATAAATACTTACTCTATTTTTTATATTGATTTCTAGTTCGAATTCTTGATTAGTCGCTATTGCATCAATCAAACCATTTGATAACGCGTATTGTGCCATGTTGCCATTAGCTGCTTTTAATTCTGATAGCATGTTTTCGGCTAATGGTACTAATTGTGAGGGTGCTTTTTTTCGTTCTTCTGAAATGTCACCAAGGTAGTTATTCCACATTAGATTTAACCATCGAGAGGTATTGCTTCTAGCTTCTTCCGACATATTGTCTCGAATCAACGGCTCAATAGCAGATTTATAAGTACCGACACGGAAAACATGAGTATTTACCTTTAAATTATCTAATAATGTTTTGTAATATAAATTATTGGCTGATAACCCAAATACATTTACAGCTCCTAATGGCGTTAAGTAGATTTTATTAGCATAACTGGCTAAATAATATTGGCTTTGATTAAAGTTTGAGCCGATGGCATAAATAGGTTTATTGGCTGCTTTGAATTTCGTTAAATATTTTCCAATATACTGTAGGGAGCTCATATCAGCTCCGACAAAATTATCTAATTTTAACACCAAACTTTTAATATTTGGATCTGATGTGGCTTGAGATATCTTTTGCACTAAATCAAATAAGCTATTTTCGCGAGATAGATTTACTTTTTTGCCATAGATCTTATCTTGTATTTCATAAATTTCATCACTATAAAGTGAGTTGTCAACGACAACTCCCTCAAGATCCATAATTAAAGTGCCAGATTGAGGAATGACATCTTGTTTGTTGACTTCTTTTATTAATGCGATACCACTAAAAATCAATAGAATAATGATTAAGAAAACGAGATTAAGAAATATTTCTCTGATTAAATTGATAATTTTCCAGATTGATTTTATAACAGATAGTGCAGACATAATAAAATAGCCTTTTTCTAATTTAATTGGTTTCGGTATTTTTCTTTTTGAAGTATTTTTTGTCTTCAAATCGCAAACAAGTTAATTTGCCGCCCCAACAACATCCTGTATCAAGCGCGTAAATATTCTCTGGAGTTCCTTTTCCATTCAGTGCTGCCCAATGACCAAAAGCTATACTATAATCTGAGGGGATTTTTCTTGGCAGAACAAACCAAGGTTTAAGCTTTGAGGGAGCTTGATCCGGTTGGTTTTTGTAATAAAAATCGAGTCGGCCATCTTCGTAGCAATAACGCATTCGCGTTAATGCATTGGCAATATATCGTAATCGATCTAATCCTTGTAGATCTATTGACCATTCATCGGGAAAATTACCATACATTTTGTCAAGGAAAAGGGGATAGGAATCACTGCTTAAAATGACATTTAGATCATGGGCACATTTTTTTAATGTTTCCATATCCCATTGTGGTGATATTCCAGCATGAGTCATAATGAGTTTTAGTTTTTCATCTATTTGGACTAGTGGTTGTTTACGTAACCAGTTCATTAATTCATCAAAATCATCTGCATGAATTAATTCATCAAGGTTATCCTTCTTTTTAGGAGGGGTAACATTGGCATAGATTGATAACAGATGTAAATCATGATTACCTAACACTAATCTAATTTGTTCGCTATTTTGTTTAACAAATCTAATAACTTCCAGTGATTTAGGCCCCCTAGCAACTAAATCACCAGTTAACCATAACGTATCCGATGATGAAAAACCTGCTTTTTCAAGTAAACGCATAAATTCATCATAACACCCATGAATATCACCAATTATTAGATTTGCCATAAGGTTATTTCCAAGCGTTTGCCAATAGACAATATTGTTTTACCGTCAAATTTTCCGCCCGTAAATTAGGGTCAATATCTAATTCAAGCATTTGTTCTGCCGTAAATAAATTACCTAAGCTGTTGCGTATGGTTTTACGTCTTTGATTAAATGCTTCTGTAGTAATCCGTGAGAGTACTTTGACATCATTAACTAAATAAGGTTTTTGCTTATAAGGTATTAGTTTCACTACAGCTGAATCAACTTTAGGGGCGGGTTTAAAAGAAGTTGGTGGTACTTCTAAAACAGGGATAATTTGGCAGTAATATTGTGCCATCACACTTAAGCGTCCATAATCTTTACTATTTGGAGCTGCAACTAAACGAGTAACTACCTCTTTTTGTAACATAAAATGCATATCAGCAATAATTGGCGCGTATTCAAATAAATGAAACATTAAGGGCGTCGAAATATTGTAAGGTAAGTTACCAAATACTCTTAATTGCTGACCTAATTGATCAAATAATAGATTAAAATCAAATGTTAATGCATCTTGTTCAATCACACTAATTTTATTTTGTAAAAAAGGATTTTCGACCAATCGACTAGCTAAATCCCTATCAATTTCAATCACAGTCAGATGATCAACATGTTTACTTACCGGTATTGTCAATGCAGCAAGTCCTGGGCCTATTTCAACTAAAGCTTGCCCTTGTTTAGGTTGTATCGCAGCAACAATACTTTCAATAATATAATCATCATGTAGAAAGTTTTGACCAAATCGCTTGCGAGCAAAATGCCCTTGATGAACACGACTATTCATTCTTTCCTTCACCTGTAATTTTAATATAAGCATCACCTTTTAGTTCTTGAATCCAAACTTGTGCTTCTTCGGCAAATTTTCGGTTAAAAATAAGTCGGTAAGCTTGATCTTTCTTAACCATATTGGTGCCGTCAGTCTGTCTGGTATCAATTAGTTGAATTAAATGCCAACCGAAAGATGATCTTATTGGCTGACTGATTTCACCTTTTTTCAGTTGTAATAGTGCACTTTTAAAGCCATTATCATAAATTTCAGGTCTATTCCAGCCTAAATTACCGCCATTGTCCTTCGAACCAGTATCTTCAGAATTAGCTTTTGCTGCAGCAGCGAATGTGGTTGCTCCACTAGTAATGGCTTTACGGATATCAGTTAATTTTTGTTTAGCAATTTGATCGGTAACTAATACGTTAGTTTTAATTAATATATGTCGAGCATTCACTTCTTGAAGGGTAATTTTTTTCGGCGCTTCAGAACGAGTATCATCAACTTTTATTATATGAATACCGACACCTGAACGGATAGGACCGACTACACTACCTTTTGCTGCACGAATCAAACGTTCTTCGAATATAGTCGGTAGTTCATTGAGCTTTCGCCATCCCATAGAGCCACCTTTTAGTGCGAGGTCATCATTAGAGTATGATGTGGCTAATTTAGCAAAATTTTCCCCTTTTTTAGCTCGATTAATAATGTCCATGGCTTTATTTGTGGCACTATCAACTTGTTGTTTAGATGCTTTTTCTGGAATGGAAATTAAAATATGACTAATTTTGACATCAATATTATTAGTCGGTTGATTAGCCATTGTTTTAGTTAAGTTTTCTACTTCTCGAGGTGATACTTTGATTCTCGGTCTAACCTCATTTATACGGGCTTGCTCAATCAACATATCATTATGAATACGTTCTCGATAAGTGCTATAACTAATTCCCATTGCAGATAATTTACTTCGTAATTGATCGATTGTCATACCATTTTCAGCTGCAATACTATCAATCGCGCCGGTTACTTCATCATCACTTATGTTAATTTTAGCTTTAGCTGCTTTTTGTAAAATCAAATTTTCAACGATTAAGCGCTCGATGATTTGCTTTCGGAGTACTTTATCGTTAGGTAAAGTTCTCGGATCGGCGCTTGCTTTAATGGTTTTTAACATATCATTAACGTCACTTTCTAAAATGACATTATTATTAACCACCGCAGCCACTTGTTCTATAACTTTGGGAGCTGCATGAGCTGAAAGTGGGGTAAAGAGTGCTACATTAATACTTAAGTTTAATGCAATAAAAAGTTTTAATAATTTCATAGTTATTTAACTCATTATATTGTTGTGATATTAATTTTATCACTATAAATTTATTTGTTAGTTAGTTTATTAAAATGTTGATGTATAAGGTAACTTACCAAAGTCTAACATTTTAGCTTTGTAATCACTATTGTTACCTAAACCTTGTAATTCAAAGTTAATTGAAAGTTTATTTTTATATTTGCTCACATGGGTTTTGTCGTCCCAATCGGTTAGCTTTCGGCCATATTGCATGGTTACTCCCCAGCAACAATCACTATAATGTAAGCCAACAAAGCTATCTGCAGTTTGATTCTGTTTCATATCAAAATAATACGATCCGACAGCACTTACAGTTGCAGATAATGGCCAACTAGCCATGATACCGGCTTGAGATAGATCTTGCTTATAGCGTTTTTCTGATGAATATTTATATCTGTCATCTACAGTAGTAATATAATTATGGTTTGCATATCGATAAGATAATTGCATTAATTTATCACTGTTAGGTCGATACTCAAAGGTAGTGTTAGCTAAGGCAATGGTGTCAATTCGGGTATCATATTGGATGCCACTACGAAAAACAATATCATTACTTATACGCCAAAAATTATCTGTTGCCCATGTAATACTACCCGTATCTGAATTTTTATCTAATTCATTATTATGCTCACTAGTTTTAGATTTAGTGAAATAAGTAATTTGACCAAGAGATAAATTGAACTTTTCAATTTTATTACTATCATAAACACGTGTGGTTACCCCTGTAGCAAGTTTGTTAGTCGAGGCTATCCGATCTAAACCGCTGTATGCCAAATCTCTAAATAATCCAACGTAATCAGTCTGTAAATAACTTGAGTCATAGTTATCGATATTGGATTGATTGCGATAGGGAATGTAAGTATATTTAATTCGTGGTTCGAGTGTTTGGGTATAACCATTTTTAAACTCAATGTCACGTTCGAAAATAACTTTACCATCCAGACTAAATTTAGGCATAAAACGATTTACATTATTATCTAATTTTTTATATAACTTTTTATCTAGACCTTTGTTTAGGCGATTATATCTTTTAAGATTTTGTTGTTTGTAATGAGTCGCCATAAAGCCTGTTTCTGTTGCTAATGAGGCCCAAGAATTAGTTACTGTATAATTCAGTGTTGGTTCAATATGGGCTCGCCATGCATTAGGTTTATCTTTTGTGGCATTTATAAAATGATATACTTGTGCAAATGTTTTGAATTTTAGTGGGCCCAGGTCGTAATTATAATAGTTAACATCGAATTGAGGCTGAGTTTGATAAAGGTTATTCTTATAAAATGTTTGAAAATGGTTGTAACCTAAAGCTACATCCCAACTTTCATCATTATAGGCTAACTTATAGAATTGCGTTAAATATCCATCTGTCTGAAAGGCATATTTAGAGCTAAGATCGGTTAAATATTGATTATCACTAACCCGTGTAACATTAGTATATAAGCGCCAATTATAATTTATTAGTTCCTCATTTTTCCAATGGAATAACCAGCGATTATTATTATCATCATAATTATTGCCATTTAATAATGCTTTTCTATCTTCATTGTATTGGCTATCATGTTGCAACCAGTCAAAAGCGATAGTTCCTAATCCTAACTGATTTAAATAGCGAAATTCGGTTTGTAATTGTATACCACGATGTTGTAATACTCTTGGTGTTAATGTTGCATCATAATTTGGTGCTATATTCCAATAAAAAGGTAAAGCGAAGTCAACACCATCAATACTGTCATAACCAAAAGTGGGTATTAATAAACCAGAACGTCTTTTATTGCCGGTTGGTAATTGTAAATAAGGCGAATATAGAACAGGTACTTTGCCGATGCTAAATACTGCATTCCAGGCTTCAAGCAATTGTTCTTCGTTATCATGAATTATTGTAGTACCTTTAATATTCCAAGTACTATCATCTACTGGACAGGAAGTAAAACTACCATTTTTTAGAATGATATAGCGGTTTTTTTCTAGCTTCATTTCATCGGCTTTACCACGCCCAAGCCGATCAACTAAATGATACTCACTGGGATGCATATCCGAATTATTATTGTTGAGATTTATCGCTGCATGATCACCTTTCATTTTTATTAAATTATCTTGATAAGTGATGTTTCCATCCAATATTGCCATGCGGTTATTTGTATCTTTAGAATCAATAGTTACTTTATCTGCTAGAACGGTGCGATTACCTTGTTCAACATACACGTCGCCACTATAGATAGCTAAATCTGGATAAATTGCTTCGAATTCATTAGATTCTGCATTAACCGGTAATGTATTTATATCACCATTTACAATTGGTCGCTCAAATTTTGGTACATTAATAAGACACTTAGGATTGTTAGTATCATTTTTAGGTAAGCCAATTGCATAGCTAGGACTATTATAATTATACAAAGAAAATGTAACAGCTATAGCAATAAGAGAGAGTGATAATTTTTTCATCAATGATTAGAGTGTAATTATGATTATTTTAATTAAAACATTATAGCGGTTATTTATAAAAGTGCGAATGAAAATTAACGTTTAGTTCGTCGTTTATTACTTTTGCCTAGTTGTTTAACCATAGATATTTTCCTTTCGGTGGATACATGTTGAAATTCATCCCACCATTTAGCTAAATCTAACAATTCACCTTTTTCAATAGATGATCGCATTTCTAACAAATCATAGGCAGCACGAAATTTAGGATGTTCTAAAATCACAAAGGCGCGTTTCCCTTCTCGTTTCTTCATTCTTAATTGTAAACGCCATATGTCACTCATTATATTTGTTAATCGTTTGGGTATTGCGATAATTCGACACTGTTCGCTTAACACATCATTAATGGCCATAGAAAAAGAATCATAATACTGAAGGCCGCTTTCAATACAATTAATCTGAGTTTGTTCTATAATTGGATACCAAAAAAAGGCAGCGTATAAAAAAGCAGGATTGACACGTTGCTCGTTTGCTATTCGATAATCAGTATTTTTTAATACGTGAGCAATAATTTTCTCTAAATTGCCATTATTATTGTGTACAAATAAGCGTTCAACTACCGGGAAAAGTTGTTCAAAAAGTTGGTACTGTTTTAATAAGATATAAGTGTTGTAACCATGACCGCATTGCAATAATTTTAATGATTCATCAAAAAGTCGTGCTGATGGAATATTTTTTAGCAACGGGGCCAGCGTTTTAATGGGATCAGCCGTTGCTTGATCTATTTTCATGTTAAGTTTGGCGGCAAAACGAATTGTCCTTAACATTCTAACAGGATCTTCACGATACCTTGTTTGTGGATCGCCAATTAATCGAATAACGCCATTTTTTAAATCGTTTAATCCGCCACAATAATCACGGATAGTAAAGTCTTTAACGTTATAATAAAGGGCGTTCATCGTGAAGTCCCGTCGGATAGCATCTTGTTCAATCGTACCGTATACATTATCACGTAACAGCATGCCAGATTGTGATCTTTTAGAGATATTGGTATGTTCACTTTGACCATCATGGTCACCACGAAAAGTGGCAACTTCAATTATCTCTTTACCGAACATAATGTGTGCTAAACGAAAACGTCTTCCGATCAGGCGACAATTACGAAACACCTTTTGAATTTGTTCTGGAGTAGCATTTGTGGCAATATCAAAGTCCTTAGGTTTTTTACCTAAGAGAAGATCTCTAATACATCCACCAACTAGATAAGCTTCATATCCTTGTTTATTTAAGCGATAAAGAACTTTTAGGGCATTTTCGCTTATATTTTTACGAGAAATATTATGTTCATTGCGAGAAATGGAGACATAGTGCGATTTTTGCTGTTCTTCATGCTGAAACATTTTACGATAAAAGCGAGAAACTTGTTTAAAAATAGCACACCTCAAATTAATAATAGTCTATATAGCAATCTAGCGCGCGATTATATCGCAATTACTTTTAACTTTCCATTTTTCTTAATATGACTATGGTAAGTAGAATGATGGGATTTAGTTTATAATCATCAAAGATTCTATTTGATTTTTTAAACATAATTATCAACAATAGCAATTTATATAGTACAATTAATAAAGTTAGCCTATTAAGCATCAAGAAATTATGCATAACACAGATTTTATCTGTATTTAAATGACTAATTAATTTTACTGAATTTGATACTCTTATTTTATAAATGATTTTTATACAAAAAACAGTAGTATTTTATATCTATTTATTATATTTCTGAGTATATAACCATTAACTGATAATTTTTTGGGGACACTATGAATATTCGTGATTTGGAATATTTTGTATCGTTAGCTGAATTTCGGCACTTTCGTAAAGCAGCAGATGCTTGTAATGTTAGTCAACCAACATTAAGTGGTCAAATCAGAAAACTTGAAGACGAATTAGGTGTAATGTTACTTGAGCGAACTAGTCGCAAAGTGTTATTTACCCAAACCGGTATGATGCTTGTTGAGCAAGCCAAAGAAATTTTACGTAATATACAAATTTTAAAAGAGATGGCTAGTCGTCAAGGTGAAGAGATGTCTGGTCCGATGCATATAGGTTTGATCCCAACTATTGCACCCTATTTATTACCGCATGTAATTACCGTTTTACACGAATCTTTTCCTCAATTAGAACTTTATTTGCATGAAGCTCAAACTGCCAATATTGTTGCTCAACTTGAGAGTGGAAAACTGGATTGTGCGATTATTGCTCAAGTAAAAGAAACAGCACAATTTATTGAATTACCACTGTTTAATGAACCTATGTTTTTAGCGGTTCCAGCAAGTGACGAATTAGCAACTAAACAAACAGTTAAGCTTTCTAATTTAAAAGGGCAAAAATTTTTAATGTTAGAAGATGGTCACTGTTTGCGTGAACATGCGATGGGATATTGTTTTCAAGTCGGAATTGATGAAGACAAACAATTTAAAGCAACGAGTTTAGAAACATTACGAAGTATGATATCTGCTGGGCGTGGTATTACCTTATTTCCAGAGCTTGCTGCACCGAATGAACGTACTCGTGATAATATTTGTTATATTCCTTGTAGTGATCCTATACCAATGCGAAGTATTGCTTTGATTTATCGACCAGGCTCTCCACTAAGAGCACGTTATGAAACTATAGCTAAAACTATTCGCGATCATATGCCAAAAGTTTTTGCAGAAAAAGAGCGGTTATTGGGGCAAACAAACTGATAACTTACATTTGTATCATGCTGAATTTTGAAAATGAAAAACATTAAAACCGGTGGTATCAGAGCGCAGCAAAAGGAAAGAACGCGTCGAAGTTTGATTGATGCTGCGTTTAATCAACTTAATGCTGAACAAGGTTTTGCAAGTTTAAGTTTGCGTGAAGTTGCTCGTGAAGCAGGTATTGCCGCTACCTCATTTTATCGACATTTTCGTGATATGGATGAATTAGGTTTAGCGATGGTTGATGAAAGTGGTTTAACTCTTCGTCAATTATTAAGACAAGCTCGAAAACGTATCGAAAAAGGTGGTAGTGTGCTTCGGACTTCTGTAACCACCTTTATTGAATTTGTAGATAAAAATCCTAAAGTATTTCTATTATTACTGCGTGAAAAAGCTGGAACTTCTTCTGCTTTTCGCTCGGCAATTGCACGTGAAATTCAGCATTTCATTGTCGAGCTTGTTGACTATTTAGATAATGCTAATCAAATGCCACATCATTATAATGAAGCTCAAGCAGAAGCGATGGTTACTATTGCTTTTAATGCTGGTGCGGAAACGCTTGATTTTGATACTATTCAACGTCAAAAATTAATAGAAGATCTTATTTTTCAACTTCGAATGGTTTCTCGAGGGGCTTATTACCTTTATCATAAAGAACAAGTAAAACTTGAAAATCATTGATCATTTTTTCATTTTATATTTATTCCCAAATTGTAATTTAGATTTCAATAGTAATTGCCATAAATAAACTTTATTACATCATTTTATAATTATTTTAATTTATTTCCTATTTACAAACATTTCTAGCTAAATCTTCCGCAATTTATATAATTAATCCAGATGTAATACATTTCTGTTTTATGCAAATTTGTAAATCTACAGCAAAAGATATCTTAAATCAAGAAAAATAAGGTTAGGGTATTCATTGTAAAGATGGTAGTTATCATACAAAAGGTGAGAAACATCGTGAAGTTATAGATCTCATTATTGGTTTTTTATCTAAAACATTCAAAAAATGAAAATTGTCATTAAAAAAACTGCGACATTAAGTCGCAGTTTGTTGTGATTTATAATGGTAACATCATTATAAATTTTGTAGCACTTTTTCAACACTATCTTTAGCATCACCAAATAACATGTAGCTATTTTCTTTAAAGAATAGTGGGTTTTGCACGCCAGCATAGCCGGTATTCATAGAACGTTTTGAAATAATGACAGTTTTTGCTTTCCAAACTTCTAGAACAGGCATTCCTGCGATAGGGCTATTTGGATCTTCTTCTGCTGCAGGGTTAACTGTATCGTTAGCACCAATTACCCAAACAACATCAGTATCAGGGAAGTCATCATTAATTTCATCCATTTCCAATACAATATCATAAGGAACTTTTGCTTCAGCTAATAATACGTTCATATGGCCAGGTAAACGTCCTGCAACTGGATGAATACCAAAGCGAACTTCTATACCCATACCACGAAGTTTTTCAGTAATATTGCTTACTGCACCTTGTGCTTGAGCTACAGCCATACCATAACCTGGTACAATAATCACTGAACGAGCTTCTTTTAAGGTTTGAGCAACTTCGGCTGGTTGCATTTCACGGTATTCACCTTGTTCTTCTTCTGATGAGCTTGATGAACTGCCATCACTACCAAAACCACCGGCAATTACGCTGATAAATGAACGATTCATTGCTTTACACATAATGTAAGAAAGAATTGCCCCTGAAGAACCAACCAAAGCACCAGTAACAATAAGTAAGTCATTACCTAACATAAATCCTGCTGCTGCTGCGGCCCAACCAGAATATGAGTTAAGCATTGAAATAACCACTGGCATATCGGCGCCACCAATTGAAGCAACAAGATGGAAGCCAAACACTAATGCAATGATTGTCATAACTAGTAAACTAACAAGTGCGCCTGCGCCAGTTTTTACACCAATAAAAGTAAACATTAAAATTACTGATACAACAATGGCTGCTAAGTTCCAGTAGTGTTTATATGGAATAGATAGTGGTTTAGAACTAATACGACCATTTAGTTTACCAAATGCAACTACTGAACCAGAGAATGTAACCGCACCAATGAAGATACCAACAAAGATTTCAACTAAATGCACAGTTAATTCATTGCTGGTAATTATTGTATGTGCATCTAAGAAACTATTAAAACCAACAAGAACCGCCGCCATACCAACAAAACTATGGAGAAGCGCAACCAGTTCTGGCATTTGGGTCATTTCTACTTTCTTAGCAAGATATAGACCGATAGCTGCACCAATAACCATAGCAATAATGATCCAGTGCAGTCCACCTTTGATACTAGCAACAGCAGCAATAAGAGCAATTGCCATACCAATCATGCCATAAATGTTTCCAGATTTAGCTGATTCTTGATTTGATAGGCCTCGTAAACTAAAGATAAACAGTAATGCAGCAATAACATAAGCTGCTTGAATGATTCCATGACTTAACATTATCAATAATCTCCTTTACTTGCCACGTTGGAACATTTTTAGCATTCTTTGGGTAACAAAGAATCCACCAAAAATATTGATACTAGCAATCAAAATAGCAACGAAGGCAATCGCCGTAGTTAAGCCATTATCATCACCGACTTGCAATATTGCACCGACTAATATAATACCGGATATAGCATTAGTAACTGACATTAGTGGTGTATGTAATGAATGGGTTACATTCCATACTACGTAATAACCAACTACACATGATAAAGCAAATACAGTAAAGTGGCCTAAAAAGCTCTCAGGCACAGAGTTTGCTAACCAGAAATAGGCAATAATTAATAAAGCAAAAATACCATATTTTTTGGCTGGTGACATTGGTTTAGGTTCAGGTTTAGCCACAGGCTCAACCGCTTTTTTCTGTGGTTGTGCTGAAACTTGAATCGGTGGTGCAGGCCAAGTGATTTCTTTATCTTTGACTACAGTTACGCCACGAATAACCACATCTTCAAAGTTGATATCAATATTACCATCTTTTTCTTTGGCAAGTAATTTTAATAAATTAACAATGTTGGTGCCGTATAATTGTGATGCTTGTGCTGGCATACGGTTAGCTAAATCAGTATAACCAACAATTTTAACATTATTATCAGTTTCGAATACTTCACCTGGTTTAGTTAATTCGCAGTTACCGCCAGTTAATGCTGCTAAATCAACAATAACACTGCCTGGTTTCATTGATTCAACCATCTCTTTTGAGATAAGTTTTGGTGCAGGTTTACCTGGAATTAATGCTGTAGTAATGATGATATCAACATCTTTAGCTTGTTCAGCGAATAATGCCATTTCGGCTTCGATAAATGCGGCAGACATTTGTTTAGCATAGCCGTCACCAGAGCCCGCTTCTTCTTCGAAATCTAATTCTAAGAAGTCAGCTCCCATACTATTAATTTGTTCTGCAACTTCAGGTCGGGTATCGAATGCACGAACAATCGCACCTAAGCTAACCGCCGCACCAATTGCAGCAAGACCCGCTACACCCGCACCAATTACTAAAACTTTTGCTGGTGGCACTTTACCTGCAGCAGTAACTTGCCCTGTAAAGAAACGGCCGAACTGGTTTGCTGCTTCAATAACTGAACGGTAACCGGCAATATTAGACATTGAACTTAATGCATCAAGAGATTGAGCTCGTGAAATACGAGGTACACAATCCATTGCCATTACAGTAATATTTTTAGTTGCAAGTTTTTCTAAAAGATCTTTATGTTGAGCAGGATAAATATAACTGATAAGTGTTAATCCCTCTTTCATTAGAGCGATTTCTTCATCAGTTGGCGCATGAAATTTTAAAATAAGATCATTTTGCCAAATATCCTTTGTACTTTGAATAGTGGCTCCAGCATCAATAAAAGCTTGGTCTTCGAAATGAGCAGCATGTCCAGCACCTTGTTCTACTGAAACTGTAAATCCTAGTTTTAACAGTTGTCCAACGGTTTGAGGTGTTGCTGCAACTCTAGCTTCATTGGCTAACCGTTCTTTTGGTATACCGATATGCATTGCGTTACATCCTTATGTTAAGAAAGATTATTCATGTTTTGCGATTTTAGCATAAATTAGCGACAGTGCGAGTAAGGAATTAATTTTTTATTATCGAAATTAGATTATTATTTTTTATGATAACTTGATATAGGGTTATGAGTTATAGCAAAAGTATAATTGTTTTGCTGATAGTTATTACTAATAGACGTGACAATAATAAGATGGATAGTTTTCATTAAATTTTACTATTTTTAAAGCAGTCGAGTTTAACCTATGTTTGTTCCGTTTGCTTCTGTTTTATCTCATAAGTTATGATTATTATCACTCTTTTAATGATTTAATCCAGCTATACTTTGAATTAATCATCAAGAGGTTTACTTTATGTTCTTAGAAGAAAGACAAAAAGCTATCTTAGATTACTTAGATAAACATGAAAAAGGTAGTGTTCAATATTTTTCGGAAATATTTAAAGTATCTAAAGAGACTATTAGAAAAGATCTCTCTACGCTGGCGAAACAATTATTAGTTATTCGTTGTTATGGTGGAGCCATGATTAAAAGGCATAGATTAGTAAGCAATATTACTGATAAAGAGTGTATTACCTCATTAATGACAAGATATGATAAACAGAAATTTAAAAAACGAGGAGACAGAATGAACGGTAATGTTTGTATTTTAGGTTCATTTAATGTTGATATTGTTGCACAAGTGGCAAGATTTCCCAAAGGCGGTGAGTCAATTCTAGCGCAAAAAAGTATGATTGGTCCAGGTGGAAAAGGTGCTAATCAAGCACTTGCTGCAAGTCATGCCGATGCAAAAGTTCATTTTGTCGCAAAAGTTGGAACCGATCAATTTAGTCAATTTGCTCATGATCATCTATCTTCATCAAAAATTAACTCATTTACTTTGTATCAATCAGATAAAGAACCTACCGGCAATGCTGTCATTTATGTTTCTGAAGAGAATGGCGAGAATATGATTGCCATCTATCCTGGTGCAAATTTAACAATTACTGATAAAGAAATTGTAATGTTAGAAAGTTATCTCAAACAATCTGATATTCTATTAGTTCAACTTGAAAATAATATTGATGCCGTTTTAAATGCAATGAAATTAGCTAAAGCAATGGGGGTTAAAGTGGTGTTAAATCCCGCGCCTTATTCTAAAGATATTCAACAGTTATTATCTTATATCGATATTATTACTCCGAATGAAACTGAAGCAAGTTTAATGTCAGGAATTGAAGTTAATGATTTCGATAGTGCCAAGCTTGCAGCAGAAAAAATTTATTCATTAGGTATTCAAACAGTCATTATTACTTTAGGTAGTAAAGGTTCTCTTATTTATGATGGTAAACATCATCAACATATTAAGCCTTTCTTAGCTGTTCCTGTTGATACAACTGGTGCTGGCGATGCTTTTAATGGAGCTTTTTGTGCTTCATTGGCTAAAGGAGAAACTCTTTACCAAGCAGCAGTTTATGCTTCAGCTTTTGCATCTTTAGCCGTTGAGCGTGAAGGTGCATCAAATATGCCATCGCATCAAAATGTGCTTAAACGAATGGCAAAGATATAAATTTACTTGAGGAACCGATTTATGATGAATCAGCCAAAAAAAATTATCCTTGATTGCGATCCCGGTCATGATGATGCTATCGCACTTTTATTAGCTCATGGTAATCCAAATATTGAATTGCTAGCGGTAACTACGGTTGTTGGTAACCAAACATTAGAAAAAGTAACTCGTAATGCATTATCTGTTGCACGTATCGCTAATATTACTAATGTTCCCTTTGCTGCTGGAGCGGTAAGACCTTTAATTAGAAATGTAGAAGTGGCACCGGATATTCATGGTGACTCTGGACTTGATGGCCCCGTTTTACCTGAACCGGCAATTCAATTAGATAAAAGGCATGCTATTGATTTAATTATTGATACCATCATGTCTCATCCCCCTAAAACAGTCACATTGGTTCCAACAGGCGGTTTAACTAATATTGCAATGGCGGTACGTAAAGAGCCGAAAATTGTTGAACGAGTAAAAGAAGTTGTTTTGATGGGTGGTGGGTATCATGTTGGCAACTGGAGTGCTGTTGCTGAGTTTAATATCAAGATAGATCCAGAAGCAGCTCACATAGTATTTAATGAAAAATGGCCAGTTACTATGGTTGGATTAGATCTTACCCATCAAGCATTAGCTACACCAGAAGTAATTGAAAAAATATCTGCAATAAAAACAAAACCAGCTAAATTTGTTTTGGAAATGTTGGAATTCTTCGGAAAAATGTATAAACAAGCTCAAGGTTTTACTTATCCGCCAGTTCATGACCCTTGCGCTGTTGCTTATGTTATTAATCCTGAGTTAATAAAAACTAAACGAGTACCAGTTGATATTGAATTGACAGGTACATTAACTTTAGGAATGACCGTGGCTGATTTTCGTTTCCCTCCTGATGATAGTTGTCATACTCAGGTTGCAACTGAACTTGATCATACTGGTTTTTGGGATTTAATTGTTGACTCCCTAGAACGAATAGGTGAGGTTAATCTATGATTGAAAAAAGTAAAGATAAATCCAATGTATTTACACTGATGATGGCTTTGCTTGCTGCATGTGTTGCTTTCCAACTTAATGCTAGTATGTTAAGCCCTGTATTAGTAACCATAGCAAAAGAGTTAGGAACTAATGATGCTGCTGTTGGGCTATCGCAAACCTCGTTTTTCACAGCAGCAGCTTTATTTTCATTATTTTTACCACGATTAAGTGATATAAAAGGGCGAAAAAAAGTCTTAACTGCTATGTTATTAATCATGACATTAGGTACAGTTTTAGCTGCTGTTGCACCAAATATTGAAGTGTTATATGCCGCTAGGATTATTCAAGGTGTCTCAGGGCCAGTCGTACCTCTATGCTTGTTAATGTTAAGTTTTGAAGTAAAAGATGTTAAACAGTATGGTATGTTAATGGGAATAATAACAGCAGTAAATGGTGGTATTGCTGGTGTTGATGCGATAGCTGGCGGTCTACTTGCTACTCATTTCGGATTTCGTTCTGTATTTTGGGTTATAGCTATAGTTGCCGCAATTTCCACTTTCTTTGTTCATCGTTTTGCCTCCGAATCTAAACCATCGGCAGGCACCAAAATGGATTGGTTAGGTGTTTTACTAATTGTCTTAACCATAGCTGCGCTATTACTCGCGCTTAATGAAGCGGGTAAACTGGGTAATGCAAATTGGTTGATTGTGGTAGGATTAACACTATTTGCTATCTTATGTTTTATTCTGTTTTGGCATGTAGAAAAAAGAAATAAACAACCCCTTGTTACCACCCATCATTTGAAAAAACGTGCTACATGGGCTTTGTTATTAACAACAACTTTAACCATGACAGGTATTTTCGCTATTGTTAATGGTTTAGTTATGTCAATTGCTCAAAATCATGAGATTGGCTTTGGATTAGAAGCTGATTGGGCTTCACTCATTTTTCTAACTCCTTATGCTTTAATTGGTTGGTTTGTGGGACCATTTTCTGGAAGATTGGCACCAACAATGGGGTATAACAATGTGCTAAAATTAGGTCTTGTGGGCTGTGTTATTGGCATCTTAGTTATTATGTTTTATGGCATTCATTCTCTACCTATTTTATCCGTAGGGGTTATTGTGCTAGGTATTTTCTACGCAGGCATGGCCAATATTATTTTGAATGGCCTAGGTGTTGTTTTATCACCTAGCGAAAACCCAGGTTTTCTACCAGGTATGAATGCTGGGGCATTTAATTTAGGCGCTGGCTTAAGTTTTGCATTATTACCAGCAATTCAAATGATGAATGGTAACTCAATTGATGGTTATTTCAATGGCATGTTACTTGGATTAGTGATCACGGTATTAGCTCTACTTTGTAGTTTTCTTATACCTCGTCCAATCAATGCTGAAGTTTAATCAGATGATTAATAGGAAACGGGATAATAATCCCGTTTTTTGTATATAAATTAATCTTCTTCAGGAATTAGTGTAAAAACTAGAGTGGTAAAAAACTTATCTTGTGTTGCTAATTGGTTATCTTTAAGCGGAAAACCAATTTCAACGCCAATAACGTTTAAACCTTGGTTTGGCACAATAATAGTAGTTTGACCTTTATCATCTGTTTTCACTGTTTTATCTAAGTTATTCACCACATCAACAATAACTGCTGTGTTAGCTAGTGGTTTTCCATCTTTATACACAGTAATTGGTAAACTATCACCACGTTTCAATTTTGTCGGATCAACAGAAGGAACGATTTGTAAAGGAATATCTTCAACCATTTTAGGGTTATTAACGGATGATAAATAATTAACGCTATATTTTATGGCGTGAGTGCCATTACTGGCTCCTTTAACTTTATTCATGGGTAAATTAACATACTTACCTTCTGAATTTTTGGTCCAATAGCCATAATCAAAATCAACCGTTACTACCGCTGTTTGATCTGACGGTTCAATAGTCACAAAATTATCATGTGACTTTTTAGATATCGGTAGCAGTGACCAATTACTATTATAAGCTTTAACATCTTTTACACTTTCAGTCTTATAACCATTGTCTAAAGGCCCTTCACCTAAAACAATTTGTTTTTGATCGACTCGATTAGTAATCCATATACCATGAGCAATTACTGATTGTGAAACCAAACCAATAAAAGTCCCCAATAAAATTGATAATAATACTTTTCGCATAAATACCTCTACATTTTAAGTGAAAACGATAATCATTATCATTTTTATATTTACATAAGTCAATTCAAACCTAATGTTAATTAGATAATAAATTTGCGTTTTTTGTAATGGCAATTAGCGTATTTAAAAAAATTAATTATTGATTATTACTTCTAATAATAAATCCTAAACTTAGCTATTTTTAACTACTACAATTTGTTATATAATCGATAAAATTTTGTCCATAACACAATATATTGTGTTTCTCATATTATTTTAAGATGTCAGGCTTGCTGAACATCCTTAATTAAGGAATCACTATGATGGATTTTTCCCAATCAGTGCCAGAACTGGTCTCTTGGGCAAAAAAAAATGATTTTTCGATTGCTTTGCCTGTTGAGCGATTAGCCTTTTTGTTGGCAATAGCTGTATTAAACAGTGAACGCTTTGATGGTGAAATGACTGAATCTGAATTAATTGATGGTTTTCGACATGTTTCACACATTTTTGAGCAAAGTGAAGATACTATTACTGTCCGTGCGAATAATGCGATTAATGATTTAGTACGCCAGCGTTTAATCACACGTTTTGCTAGCGAAATGACCGATGGTTATTCTATTTATCGATTGACACCTTTGGGAATTGGTATATCTGATTACTATATTCGTCAACGAGAATTCTCGACTTTACGTTTATCAATTCAACTTTCAATTGTTGCACAAGAATTAAAACGTGCCGCAGATGCTGCTCTTGAAGGTGGTGATGATTTACATTGGCATCGTAATGTTTTCGCACCTTTAAAATATTCAGTAGCTGAGATCTTTGATAGCATTGATATCACTCAACGAGTGATGGATGAACAACAAGCTGATGTAAAACAAAATATTTCTGCATTATTAAGTCAAGATTGGCAGGCGGCAATTAGTAGCTGTGAGGGCTTACTGACAGAAACATCGCAAACCTTACGTGAATTACAAGATACATTAGCAGCGGCTGGCGATAAGTTACAAGCTAGTTTGCTGTTAATACAAGATGCGACTTTGGATAATCCTGAGTTAGATAAAATTAATAATGTAGTTATTGATTTACAAGGTAAATTAGACCGAATCATCGGTTGGGGACAAAAAGCAATAGACCTATGGATAGGTTATGATAGGCACGTTCATAAATTTATTCGTACTGCAATTGATTTAGATAAGAATCGAGTTTTTTCTCAACGATTACGCAAATCGATCCAAAGCTATTTTGATTCACCATGGTCACTTACTTTTGCGAATGCTGAACGTTTACTGGATATGCGTGACGAAGAGTTGGCATTACATGAAGCTGAAGTGACTGGTGAGTTACCTTCTGAACTCGAATTTGAAATGATTGAAGAAATTCAAGAGCATATAGTTGCACATATTGAACAAAATCTATTGATCTTTAAACAAGAAAATAAACCACTTGATATGAGTATTGCTATTCATAGTTATTTAGCTCAGTTCCCACGAGAACAGCATTTTGATATTGCAAGATTGTTTATTGATCAGGCTATTCGATTAGGTATTGCCGAAAGTGATTTACTTGGTATTCCTGCCGAATGGAAACCTATTAACGATTATGGAGCTAAGGTACAAGCACATGTCATCAACAGATACTAAAGATATAGAAATGGAACAAACTGCTCATCATCTTGATGAAGTCATGGGACGTATTGCTGCAAGTTCTCAAGCGTCTATAGATAAATATATGCCAGTCAAATTGGCTCAAGCTATTGCCAATCCAATTTTCCCTGAACTAGATAGTTTATTACGCTCAGGTCGCCATATTGGTATTGATGAACTGGACAATCATGCATTTTTGATGGATTTTCAATTTGAACTTGAACAGTTTTATCAACGTTATAATGTTGAGCTGATTCGTGCACCAGAAGGCTTTTTTTATCTCCGTCCTCGTTCAACCACTTTAATTCCCCGTTCAGTTCTTTCTGAATTAGACATGTTAGTGGGTAAAGTATTGTGTTATCTCTATTTAAGCCCAGAACGATTAGCGCATGAAGGTATCTTCACTTTGCAAGAACTTTTTGATGAGCTGGTTTCCTTAGCGGATGAAAGTAAATTGTTGAAATTAGTTAATCAACGTTCAACGGGATCTGACTTAGATCGTCAAAAACTATTTGATAAAGTAAAAACCGCATTAAATCGCTTACGTCGACTAGGCATGATCTTCTTTATTGTAGGTAATGATAGTAGTCGATTTCGTATAAATGAATCTATTTTCCGCTTTGGTGCTGATGTTCGCAGTAGTGATGATGCGCAAGAAGCGCAATTACGCTTAATTCGAGATGGTGAAGCGATTAAAATAGAATCATCACTTATTTTGGATGATGATAATAGTGAAGAACAAGATGAAGATGTTAATGAGGAGATTGAATAATGATGATGGGACACGGTAAATTTCACTCATTAACCTTAATTAACTGGAATGGTTTTTTTGCCCGAACCTTTGAGCTTGATCAACTAGTTACCACGCTTTCAGGTGGTAATGGCGCGGGTAAATCAACGACTATGGCTGCATTTGTCACAGCGCTAATTCCTGATTTGACTTTATTACATTTTAGAAATACCACTGAAGCGGGTGCAACTTCAGGTTCTAGAGATAAAGGTTTACATGGTAAGTTAAAGCCAGGTGTGTGTTACTCTATGCTAGACGTTATCAACTCTCGTAATCAGCGAATTATCTGTGGTGTACGTTTACAGCAAGTAGCAGGGCGTGACAAAAAAGTAGATATTAAACCTTTTTTAATACAAGGTTTGCCAGTCAATATTAGTCCAACTGAATTGGTAACAGAACGTTTAAATGATAAACAGGCTCGAATTTTATCATTACCAGAATTAAAAGATAAAATTGAGTCAATGGAAGGAGTTATTTTTAAACAATTTAACTCTATCACCGATTATCATTCAGTCATGTTTGATTTTGGTATATTACCGAAACGGTTACGCTCTTCATCTGACCGAAGTAAATATTATCGCTTGATTGAAGCTTCTCTATATGGGGGAATTTCAAGTGCTATTACACGATCATTACGTGATTATTTGTTGCCGGAAAATAGTGGTGTCAGAAAAGCCTTCCAAGATATGGAAGCAGCATTACGTGAAAATAGAATGACGCTTGAAGCTATTCGGGTAACACAATCGGATCGTGATTTATTCAAACACCTTATTACTGAGTCTACCAACTACGTTGCTGCTGACTATATGCGTCATGCTAATGAACGTAGAATTCATATCGAATCGGTTTTAGGATTGCGTCGTGACATGTTTAAAACGCAAGATCTACTGATTAGTAATCAATTTCGCCAAGTTGAAATGGCAAAAGAATTAAAAGAATATCAAGATGCTCAAAGCGATTTAGAAACGGATCTTCAGGCTGCCAATGATCATCTTAACCTTGCGCAAACAGCTTTACGTCAACAAGAAAAAATAGACCGTTATCAAGCGGACTTAGATGATCTGAATTTAAAACTTGAAGAGCAAAATGAAGTTGTCCTCGAAGCCAATGAACAGTATCAAACTTACCGTGATCAGGTTGAACATACTGAGCAAGAAGTTGATGAAATAAAAACCCAATTAGCTGATTATCAACAAGCTTTAGATGTGCAGCAGACTCGAGCAATCCAATACCAACAAGCTATCCAAGCTTTAAAAAATGCTCAGCAACTATGCCAATTACCAAAATTAGGTATAAGTAATGTTGAAAATCATTTTGAAATCTTTGAAGAAAAACAAAAAGAAGTTACTGAACAACTGTTAGAATTAGAGCAAAGACTAAGTGTTTCTGATGCCGCCATTAATCAATTTGATAGAGCTTATCAACTAGTTGTTAAATTAGTTGGGGACGTAGTGCGCAGTGATGCTTGGAGTGCCGCTAGAGAAGCATTAAAGCAGTGGCCTTCACAATGTTACCAAGCCGATCAAGCAGAACATTTACAACTGCAATTAGATGAATTAGAGCAACGCTTTTTTGAGCAAAAAGAAGCTGAATCATTATTAACTCAATTTTGTAAGCGTTTTGGTCATCAACTTAATTATGATGAGCTTGATGAATTTAAACAAGAGCTAGAAGTTCAATTAGACCAAAATGCTGAGCTTGCCAATGAATCAAGTGAAAAACGTATTGAATTTAAGCAAGAGCTTGAGCAAATTCAAACGCAAATTGGTGCTTATCGACAAAAAGCACCAGTATGGTTAAAAGCCCAAGATGCACTTATCGCATTGCAAGAACAAACAGAGCAAACGTTTACTAACAGTCATGCTGTCACGCAACATATGCAACAATTGCTTGAACAGGAACGCACTTTAGTTACACAACGTGATCAAATAAACTTCAAACGCAATCAACTTGATGCACAAATTGAACAACTCAATCAACCAAGTGGTGTTGATGATGGTCGTTTATCGACGTTAGCGGAAAGGTTTAATGGTGTATTACTTTCTGAAATTTATGAGGATGTAACTATTGATGATGCACCTTATTTTTCAGCATTATATGGCCCATCAAGACAAGCTATTGTGGTACCTGATTTATCACTGGTAAAAGCTCAACTAGAAAGCCTGACAAATAGTGAAGAAGATTATCCAGAAGATATCTATTTTATCGAAGGTGATCCATCTTCATTTGACGATAGTGTTTTTGATTGTGAAGAGATGACGAAATCCGTATTGGTTAAAACTGGTGATCGGCAATGGCGTTTTTCCAGCTTTCCTAAGGTACCTTTATTTGGCCGAGCAGCACGTGAAATTCATCTTGAAAAATTATCGGCAGAACGTGATGAACTACATGAACGTTATGCAACAATTTCATTTGATCTGCAAAAATTACAACGTATTGAGCAAAATGTTGGGCAGTTTATTGGTGAATATCTATCTGTAGCATTTGATATCGATCCAGAAGCCGAAGTGCAAAAGTTATCGACAAGACGTAATGAAATCGAACGTCAGCTCTTGGCACAAGAAAGTATTGATAAACAAAATCAACAACAAGTTGCAAATTGTAAAGAGCAGTTAATCACAGTAAATCGATTGGTAGCTCAAATGCATTTATTGGCTGATGATGATTTAGCAGATCGGGTTGATGATCTCCGTGAGCAAGTTGCTGAAGCGCAAGAGGCCGCGCAATATGTTAGTCGTCATCGCCATACTATTGCCGAACTTGAACCAATTGTTGCAGTATTGCAAAGTGATCCTGAGCAGAATGAATCGTTACGTGAGCAGTACAATACTGTTAAAGCTCAGCAGCAAACCATTCGCCAACAAGTTTTTGCTTTAACGGAAGTGATGCAACGTCGTGCTCATTTTAGCTATGAAGATTCAGCTGGTATGTTGAATGAAAATAGTGATCTCAATGAAAAATTACGTGCTCGATTAGAAGTTGTTGAAGGACAACGAGGTGAAGCTCGTCGTCAAATGCAACAGTATCAAGATAAATATAATCAATACAATCAAACATTAGCATCCCTTAAAAGTGCATTTGAAACTAAGCGAGACATGCTTAATGAATTGCATAAAGAGATCGAACAAATTGGTGTTAAAGCGGATGCAATCACTGAAGAGCGAGCTCGTATCCGTCGTGATGAAATTCATCAAAAACTCAATAGTAATCGCCAACAATGCACGTCTTTGGAAAAACAACTTATTATGTGTGAAAGCGAAATGACGCAAATGCAAAAACGCTTAACACAAACACTGCGTGATTATAAACAGTTACGTGAACAAGTTGTTGAAGCAAAAGCTGGTTGGTGTTTAGTGTTACGACTCGTTAAAGAAAACAGTGTAGAACGACGATTACATCGACGAGAATTGGCTTATCTCAGCGCTGATGAACTACGTTCTATGTCGGATAAAGCACTTGGTTCATTGCGTTTAGCGGTAAATGATAATGAACACTTACGTGATGTATTAAGGTTATCCGAAAATCCGAAACGACCAGAACGTAAAATCCAATTTTATATCGCGGTTTATAAACATTTACGTGAACGAATTCGCCAAGATATCGTCAAAACTGATGATCCGATTGAAGCCATTGAACAAATGGAAATTGAGTTGTCACGCTTAACTGAAGAACTTACTTCACGAGAACAGCAATTGGCTATTAGTTCAAAAAGTGTGGCTAATATTATTCGTAAAACTATACAACGTGAACAAAACCGTATACGTATGCTTAATCAAGGATTGCAAGCAGTGGCATTTGGTCAGGTTAATGGTGTTCGTTTGAATGTTAGTATTCGTGAGGCACACTCTTCATTATTAGCTGCATTAGCTGATGATCAAAATGAACATCAGGATCTATTTAGTAATAATCGTATAACCTTCTCAGAAGCGTTAGCCAAACTTTATCAACGTTTGAATCCACATATTGATATGGGGCAACGAACTGCACAAAATATTGGTGAAGAGTTGCTAGATTATCGAAACTATTTAGAGATGGATGTGGAAGTTAATCGTGGCGCTGACGGTTGGTTACGCGCTGAAAGTGGTGCATTATCAACCGGTGAAGCGATTGGTACAGGTATGTCTATTCTACTAATGGTTATTCAAAGTTGGGAAGAAGAGTCTAAACGTCTGCGCAATAAGGATATTTCACCATGTCGCTTATTATTCTTAGATGAAGCGGCACGTCTGGATGCTAAATCGATTGCAACGCTCTTTGAGCTTTGTGAACGATTAGAAATGCAACTTATTATCGCTGCTCCAGAAAATATCAGTCCGGAAAAAGGTACCACCTATAAATTAGTGCGTAAAGTGATCAACAACCAAGAACACGTACATGTTGTTGGATTGAAAGGCTTTGCTTAGTTATTACTGACTAAAAACAGTTTCGCCGGCTATTGCCGGCGAAACTGTTATTTAATGTTGATTAATTATGTAAGCAATGGTTAATTTCAACTAGCCTACATCATTAATGAATATCCAACACAGCATGAAAGGCCTCTTGTGGAATATCAACACCACCAAATTTACGTTGTCTAATCTTATTCTCTTTAATATTTTTAGCGATTTTTTTCTTTTTCGATGCCGAACCCGAATAGCCACGACCGGTGACACTTTTACGTAAAGGTGGAATGTCTTCGCGTGCAATGACTTTATTTTCGACTACTGATTGAACCGGCATTGGGTAGAGTTTGCGAGGAATAACATGTTTCATCTTCTGCACAATTTGTTTACCTCGTTCAAAACTTTTATCTCGAGGTAAAATAAATGAAAATGCATCGACAATCTCATCATTCAACCAAATATCCATTTTTACCAAATCCGATGCAATATAGCTTCTATCACGATAATCTATAGATGCATAGCCATGAGTAATCGATTTAAGTGAATCATAAAAATTGTATGCAATTTCTGAAATTGGCAGTTTAAAGGTCAACTCTGCCATTTTATTATTTAGATAAATCATATCGACGTAGATACCTCGTTTTTCCTGACAAAGTTCCATAATTTCGCCAATATTTTCCATAGGAATAATAATTACTGCATCTATAAATGGTTCTTCAATATAGTCAATTTTTTCAAAACTCGGTAACAACATAGGATTATTAACATTGATGATTTCACTATTTTTTAATGTTACACGGTATTCAACACTAGGAAAGGTAGAGAGAATTTCGATACCATATTCTCTTTCAAGTCTTTCTTGAATAATCTCCATATGTAAAATACCGAGAAAACCACACCTAAAACCAGCCCCCAATGCCATGGAATTTTCTTGTTTATAAATGAAAGCCGAATCATTAAGCGATAATTTTTCAACCGCATCTTTAAGTTTTTCTTGGTCTTCATTTTTTATTGGAAATAATCCAGCATAAACCATAGGTTTGACTTCTTTATAACCAGGTACTGCTTCGGTATTTGGGTGATTAGGATCAATTAGGGTATCACCGACTTTAACATTTGCGACGATTTTAATATTAGTCGAAATATATCCAACTTCACCTGCATCAAGTAAATCAACAGTTTTCATTGCTGGTAAAAATACGCCCGTTTGTAATGCTTCGAACTCAATATCACTTTTGAGCATTTTAATTTTCATTCCGGTATGAATGGCACCGTTAAAAACGCGTACGTGTAGCACTACACCGCGATACACATCATAATGAGAATCAAAGATTAACGCTTGCAGTGGCTTATCTTTATTACCTTCTGGCGCAGGAATGTTTTCAACGATTGATTCTAAAATATTATCAACTCCTACGCCGGTTTTAGCTGAAGCTAAAATAACTTTATCTAAGTTTATGCCATCTAACTCTTCGATTTCTTTAATCACGCTGTCAACATCCGCATTCGGCATATCGACTTTATTGATAACTGGAATAATAGTTAAATTCTGCTCTTGAGCCAGTTTTAAATTAGCGATTGTTTGTGCTTGTACGCCTTGGGTTGCATCAACTAGCAACAAAGCTCCTTCACAAGCAGCTAAACTGCGCGAAACTTCATAATTAAAATCAGTATGTCCAGGGGTATCGATGAGATTAAGCTCATATTCAATATTATTTGAAGCTTTATAGTACATGCGCACAGTTTGTAACTTAATTGTAATACCACGTTCTCTTTCGAGATCCATGTTATCTAATAATTGCTCTTTCATATCACGTTCAGAGACAGTATTGGTCATCTCAATTAATCTATCTGCCAGTGTTGATTTACCGTGATCGATATGGGCAATAATACAAAAATTTCTTATATTATTTGGGTTCATGTTAATTTCTCCCATACTTTTCTTAAATGTTGGCGTGAACTATAATGGTTAGAGTAACTCTAAGTCAAGTTTGGCCAAATTATCATACTTGCTAATCTATTTAATTGATTTTTATGAAAACATAGGTATAAATATGGTAAATATAAATGATTGTATTGCATCAATTGCACAAAATGGTGAATTAAACCAAACACCTAAATACTCGGTGACTAAAGCAGCAAAACTATTAGGCTTGTCAGCCCACACGCTTAGGTATTATGACTCACTTAATCTATTTCCATTTTTACAACGCGATCAAAATGAAAAACGGTTATTTTCTGATGCAGATTTACAGTGGGCAAAATTGATTGAATGTTTACGTAACGCCAATATGTCAATTAAAGATGTTCAACACTATGTCAAGCTGTGTCTTAAAGGTGATGAAACGTTAGACGAACGTTTAGCTATCATCAATCAACAAGAAAAGACGTTAATGGATACTATTACCCTATTGAACGAACAATTAGCGTTATTGCAGTTTAAGAAACAATATTATAAAACAGCTCATCAAATAACAAAATAAGCTTTAAGCCTTGTATTTGTTAGTTTTTATGTGTTTTAAAGGATTTAAAAGAATGTTAATGAATATTGAATTGGTGCGTGGGCGGGAATTGAAAAATGTCTTTTAAACCCTTCTGGATAAATAATTTCTATTTTTTATATTTGTTAGTGTATCCTCATTCGTACCCCAAAAATAAGAAGTGACCCCTAAAATTGTGTATTTTAATTACTCACTTATTTTTGATTTAAAGTTGATTTTTCGCGTATGTAAAAATCTGTCTGAAGAGGCTGTACCCAAATTTGAGTGTTAAAGAAATTAACCCACCCCCATTAAAATAAAATTTTATAAAAAACTATGCATACTATACATGATTTCTTGTAAGCCTTATTTTGTAATGGTTTGTGCTATGTATGGTCTACATTTTAACCCTGCATAACTCTACATTTTTACTGTACATAATTCAGTGATGTAAAAATTTATTACTAGATTAGCTAAATAATGGGCTATTTATTTTTTATGATTTTGATTATTCCAAGTCAACTATAATGTTATACTTATATGAGTAAACTCACATGCAGTTAATTTGTATTTTCTATATCCAACATCTTTAGGAGATTATAATGAATAGAGAAACATTATTTAACTATGCCAAAAAACATTTTCATTCAGAACCTAACTATCTTTGGGAAAATTTACCTAACTATGCAGTATTGCGCCATCATCAGGATGGTGATAAATGGTATGCTATTGTTATGAATGTATCTGGCTCAAAACTTGGGCTAAAAGATGATAAAGAGATTGATGTTCTAGATATTAAAGCAAGACCTGAACATATAGGCTCTTTAAGGAAAAAAGAAGGTATTTTGCCAGCATATCATATGAATAAAGAACATTGGATCAGCATTATTCTTTCTGGACATTTATCAGATAAAGAAATATTCGATTTACTTAACGAAAGTTATCACTTAACTTCAAAGTAATTTTAGCCTTAGCTTTAATATATTTGTTTATTTCATTAAGTATCTATTTTGTATTATACAAAAAACCGCCAATCAAGGCGGTGTAAACAGTAATAAACAATTAGCTTTAGATAGGCTCATCTGCTTTAGGTAACCGATTTATACTGCCTATTATGATTTCTAACTTTGTTCATCTTCACCAAATTTTTGGATACAAAAATCAATAAAACATCTTAGTTTAGGTAGAACATGTCGATTAGATGCATAAAGAATATGCATGGGTCGGGTTGGCACGTGATAGTCAGGTAAAAGATGAACTAACAGTCCTTTTTCTATTGCTGGTGTCACCATTTCGGCTGATTGTAACATAATACCTAATCCAGCAATGGCTGCTGGTAATAGTGCATCACCACTGTCGGTCATAAATCGCCCTGATACAGGTACAGAAAAATGACCTTCAGCTCCCTCAAATTGCCAATGAGTTTGTAATGTTGTGTGAGAAAAACCTAAACATTCGTGATATTTAAGATCTTTTGGCGAATTAATCGGTGGCGAGGATTTTAGATATAAAGGAGCTGCACACAAAATCAATTTATAAGGTTTTAATTTTCTTGCAATTAATCCACTATCAGGTAATTCGCCAACTCTGAAAACTAAATCAAATCCTTCATCAATTAAATCAACAATACGATTAGTAAGTGATAAATCAATGGAAATTTCTGGATAAGTACTTAAAAATTCGGGTAACTTTGGTGCTAATGCATGAGTGCCAAATGTTATTGGTGCACTAATCTTAATTCGCCCTCGAGGTGTGGCATTAATTTGTGCTGCAATCGCTTCTGACTCTTCAACTTCGGCAAGAATATTTTTGGCACGTTCATAAAATGCGCGTCCTACTTCGGTTAAGCTCTGGTGACGAGTTGTTCTATTTAACAAACGAACATTTAGGTGTTCTTCAAGCATGCGGACATGTTTACCGACTAATTGTGGTGACATATTAAATACGTTTGCTGTAGCCGAAAATGAGCCTAATTCAACGGCTTTCACAAAAACAGACATAGAAGTTAATCTATCCATTAGAAACAATTTGTTTTTAAATATGAAATATAACTGAAATTTATCACTTTTTATTTCTATTGTATAGTTTTATCAATTCATTCATAAACAGGAGAAAAAATGAAAATTGCTATTATTGGAACAGGAAATATGGGGACAGGACTTGCAAATGTACTTGCCACAACAAATCATGATATTGTAATTGCAAGCAGAAACTCAGCAAAAGCTCAGACTCTCGCAAAAAATATCGGTGCTGAAAGTGGTTGTATTGAAACCGCGGTAAAATCAGCCGAAATGGTGATTTTAGCACTACCTTATCAAGCCGTAAAAGAGGTATTACTCTCTTGTGGTGATTTAACCGATAAAATATTAATTGATATCACTAACCCAGTTACGCAAGACTTTAAAGAGTTACTGATTGGGCATGTCACATCAGGCGCAGAAGAAATTCAAGCATTGGCACCAAAGGCGAAAATCGTAAAAGCATTTAATACTATCTTTGCTCAATTATTACCTACATCAGCACGAACAAAACAAACTTTGCAAGTTTTTATTGCTTCTGATGATGATAACGCGAAAACCGTTGTATCAAACATTGCTAATTCAATTGGATTTGAACCGATTGACGCTGGTTCTTTGTGTAATAGTCGTTTTATTGAACCTATTGGTGCAATGAATATTCATTTTGCCTTTTTCCTTGGGCAAGGACCAACAGTAGCCCCGATTTGGGTCAAAGCATAAATACGAAAATAACAGCCAATTTTGTTATTTAATTTATAATGAACAAAATGATATTAAAATTTATATTGCTAAATAGTCGCCATGTACGGTCTATATTTTAACTCAACATTCGTACTATACAAAAAAACCGCCAATCAAGGCGGTTTAAACATTAATAAATAATTAGCTTTAGATAGGCTCTTCTGCTTTAGGTAACCAGTCTTTACTAGCGTTTAAATTAAGTTCTAAATTAGTTTTAACCCCTACTGTAAAGCGCTTCTTCATGTATTGCTTGCCGTTCTCGTTTAATGCGTAACTTAAAGATGTACCGAACTGGGTAAGGGATAGGGGATTGCTTAACCCTGTGTTGCAGATGTATTCGACATAAGCATGGTAAAGATACTTTCTTAGATTAAAATGAATAACAAAATAGGCTTTAAGCCTTGTATTTGTTGGTTTTGATGTGTTTTAAAGGATTTAAAAGAATGTTAATGAATATTGAATTGGTGCGTGGGCGGGACTTGAAAAGCAAGTGTTAAACCTTTTTAGTAAAAGTGTTTTATCTATTTAAAATTTACTTCGTATACCTAAACGTATACCTAAAACGAAAAGTGACCCCTAAAATTGGGTATTTTTAGTACTCACTTTTTTTGATTTAAAGTTGATTTTTCGCAGATGTAAAAATCTGTCTAAAGAGGCGGTACCCAAATTTGAGTGTTAAAGAAATTAACTACCCCCCATTAAAATAAAATTTTATAAAAAACTGTACATACTATACATGATTTCTTATAAGCTTTATTGTATAAGGGTTTGCGCTATGTATGGTCTACATTTTAACTATACATAACTCTACATTTTTACTGTACATAATTCAATGATGTAAAAATTTATTACTAGATTAGCTAAATAATGGGCTATTTATTTTTTATGATTTTGATTATTCCAAGTCAACTATAATGTTATACTTATGTAAGTAAACCCACATGCAGTTAATTTGTATTTTCTATATCCAACATCTTTAGGAGATTATAATGAATAGAGAAACATTATTTAACTATGCCAAAAAACATTTTCATTCAGAACCTAACTATCTTTGGGAAAATTTACCTAACTATGCAGTATTGCGCCATCATCAGGATGGTGATAAATGGTATGCTATTGTTATGAATGTATCTGGCTCAAAACTTGGGCTAAAAGATGATAAAGAGATTGATGTTCTGGATATTAAAGCAAGACCTGAACATATAGGCTCTTTAAGGAAAAAAGAAGGTATTTTGCCTGCATATCATATGAATAAAGAACATTGGATCAGCATTATTCTTTCTGGACATTTATCAGATAAAGAAATATTTGATTTACTGACTGAAAGTTATCACTTAACTTCAAAGTAATTTTAGCCTTAGCCTTAATATATTTGTTTATTTCCTTAAGCATCTATTTTGTTTAATACAAAAAACCGCCAGCCAAGGCGGTTTAAACATTAATAAACAATTAGTTTTAGATAGGCTCTTCTGCTTTAGGTAACCAGTCTTTACTGGCGTTTAAATTAAGTTCTAAATTAGTTTTAACCCCTACTGTAAAGCGCTTCTTCATGTATTGCTTGCCATTCTCGTTCATTGCATAACTTAAAGATGTGCCGAACTGAGTTAAGGATAGAGGATTACTTAATCCTGTGTTACGGATGTATTCGATATAGGAATGATAAAGATACTTTCTTGGATTAAATGGCATAATGCCAAGATTCCCTATTAACATACCGTTAGGATTGTCTAACGCATCAAAATAACTACAGAAATCAACTAAATGGTCAGATTCTCTTTTAATAGACTTTGCTTCTTCTGATTGTTGCTGTTTATGTAATCGTTCTTTAGCATCATTAGGGTTAGCAAACTCATTAAGTAACAACCTCACAATTGAGGGTAGCTCTTGCTCTATTTTGCTAACCAAGTTTAAATCTCGCTCTTTTTCTGGTATAACCTCGTCAAAGTGAAATATTACCCTACGCCTTGATATGCCGCCATTTCGCTCATTAAATCGCATAGCTTCGTTGTTGATTACTAACACTACCGCGGGAATCTTACAGGAATAGGGCTGTTTGTGTTTAGGGTCAATTGCGACCTCATCACCGCCCGTAATTGCTTTTAAACCTGCACCACTGCCCATATATCGCGGTTGGTCTGGTAAAATGATAAGAGAGTAACCAACAACTAGCGCCCTGTCTCTTGCCTTTTCCAGCGATTCCATTGTACCTATAACAGTATTGTTTTTACCTGATAACATAGTTGCGATTTCAGCAAATACACTTTTACCGCTACCGCCTGCGCCTGTAACCTCTAAGAATAATTGCCAGTCATAACGATTAGCTAATATCATATAAAGCCCAGCTAGTATATTCTTAGCCTTATCTTGGTTACCTGATGCTCTTTTTAGCCATTTAGCAAAGTTCGGCGCGTGAGTTTCAAAAGATTCTTTTTCTTTGGCAGGGTAATAATCAATGTTATTACTCACCAATAACCAATCTTGCTTATTGTGTGGTCTGAAAGTTTGTGTCTTCAGCTCATAAACACCATTTTTAAAACAAATTAAATCCGTTTGAGCGCGACCCATTGCAGGTAAAGATAATCTGAGGGTTTCAACCGCTGAACTTATGCGCATAGGGTTAAATGGCTCACCTGATTGATTAAATAAATCGGCTAATGTCCGCATTAAGACTTTATCGCTAATGGGTTGCCATGCATTAGCTTGATAGTGATAAATTTCATCAGTAGTTAAATTAATGGCGAGGTTATTGTGATAATGCTCATTTAACAATTCGGCGCGCTGACTGGATGCCATTTGTGATAAATTCATGTTTTGGGTTTCAACTTTTTTCAAGTTTTGGTTGTTATTATTTGTTAAGGTTTGAACGTTAATTTTTGATAAGTTTTTATCGAATAAAACTGAAGTTTTCTGAAGTCCAAACTGTTGCCTATAATCATCCCAATCACATTTATAATCTGTATCGGGGATTGTGTAATAACCATTTACCGCAGTAGCCGCTTCTATCGCTTTTTCTTTACCCGTGTTTTTATGACTCCCTATATCATTATCACCAGCAATGATAATATTTGCGGTAGAATTAACCTCACGGACAGCTTTAGCCACATGAATAAGATTACCTGCATCAATAGCAGATATCACCAATGACCGATGGCGGAATTCCGATATCGATATACCTGTAGCTAATCCCTCGCAAATAATAATCTCGGTAGCTGTGAGTAATTCTTTGCTTACCTCGTCAGGTCTGCCCAATTTTGGGTTAACCCATATAAAAGCACCTTTCTTATTTGAGCCTCTCATTAAGCGCTTATTTCCGTTTGGCTCGATAAATTGACCGCCTGTATATTCACTGTTGATATTAATCAAAGGGACAAAGATACGGCCATCATCTAGCAAGGTTAAATCGAACGTTAACCCTTTTTCAGTGAGGTAATCCGATTGACCTAATATTGCTTTAGATAGCAAATAATTAACCTTTTTACATACAGGATTTTCTGGTATGTTGTCTTGTAGGTCGGATTTGAAATCCGAGCTTGTGGAGGTATTCCTTAAATTTAAGTATTCGGCTACTTTATTGCTCGCCTCTTTCGCGTCACAATGATAATAGTTTTTAATAAGTTCTAAGCCGTCACCGCTACCGCATTGATTGCAGATATACGTACCGCGCCCATCTTTATTATCAAACCTAAATCTATCTTTACCACCGCAGATAGGGCAGGGGCAATGTTTGCCATTACCCACATCGATACCTAATGAACTAAAGATTGATTGCCATTTACCTACCGCTTGGGTGGTAATTTCATTTATTTTCATTACCGCCCCCCTTAATGGATTGTCCCGTTAGATTCAGCTTTGATATCTTCGACTAAATCAATAAACAATGTTGAAAGTAATTCTTGTCCTAATGAGGTTAATGCTAAAGGGGCATCTGTACTTTCTATGTACATGTCTTTCAACATTCCATAAGTTCGATTTAATCCCTCTTTTTCGCCAAAATCCTCAATCAAGCATTGCTTAAGATTGATATCTAAACCTAAGACAATTAAATCTTTGTTAATATCAATCTTAGTGCCTTCATGAATAAATACCTGACTATCATTTTTGTTAATCTGCTCAATTAAAAATAAACTTGCTACTATCGCCATAGTTGAATCAACGATGATATGGTGAATTGCGGTTATTTTTTGGTTATTATTCATTATCGTTAACTTCCTTATGATTAAGTTTATAGTCGAGTAAATTAATCTGATTTGAAGCAAAGCAAGCAATGTTTTTTAATTGTGCTAATAAGTAACCAATGTCGCGTATATCGTCTTTAAATTGTTGTTCCTCATATTCTTCACATTCAGAAGCCCAAAATAACAAATTACCTATAGCACCGATTCCCCATAGAATTGATTGTCTGAGTTCTTCTAAGTGTGCTTTTGCGTGTAATAAGTTTTGTGGTTGGATATCAGCCTGATATAAATTCAAGACGGATAAAAGGTTAGGTAGGTCATATTGCCCATTTTTAGGGCATAGGGTATCATTATTATTAGCCATAATCATTACCTCATTTAATGGTTTGGTTAGATCCCTCGATAGTGTTGGTAGCACTTCGGGGGATTGTTTTTTAGCACCACAAAATTTACTTGGTGCATAAACACTATAAAATAAAGTGCATAAACACGTCAATGCTTTTTCTAAACAATTTTTTAATGTATAGTGTTTAAACACTAAATTGATTAGGATTTTTTTACTAATGGCAACGGGATACAAAAATAATAAATCTTTTACCAAGGGAATTCGCTTTCCACACGAGCTAATAGAAAAAATAGATGAGCAATCCCAAAAAGAGAACACCAACTTTTCAGCTTGGGTTATTTCTGCTTGTCGCGAAAAACTAGCTAAATTAGATAAGAAATAATCTTTTAAATTAATACCACTGATTGGTGGTTTTTGTTTTCCCATTCTCCTTTTTATGGACTGACAAAACCAACATTTAAAATTCAACCCCATGCAATGAGTTTTCCGACGCATACGCGCGCGCGTAGTGATATCAATAAAATCTTCCCTAACGTGTCGGAAAATTGCGCCGTAACGCTTCACAGGGAGATTATTTAAGGTTTGGGTATACATCAGTATTGCTAGATTGTTATATAAACTTGTAGTCATGATTAAGCCTCTTTACCAATTAATCTAGTCATGTAGCTTTGTGATAGCTTGATTAGTTCATCTTTCCTTTGCTCATAACTCCAACCCAAATCAATTAGTGTAATATTAGAACGCTCAAGGTAAGCTATTTGGTTTAGTTGTTCTTCATTGAGGTAATCGCGGATATCACCAGTTATATTATGAGTTTTTCGGAAAGCTTTAGCTGTCATACCTAGTACAATACCGTTAATCATATTAAATTCGTTGGTATAGTTATAAGGTTTTGTCTCTTTGCCAAGTGATAGCCTGTGTAGAGTTAATGCATCACACATAGGACGGCTATAGTTTGCAACTTCATTTCGTGCCTTTAAGCGTTTTAGCTCTTTCTTTTGGATGGCGGGTGCAATGTTCTTAAGGTGTTCTTCACAACGAATAAAGTATTTTCTGATAGCTCGCCCGTGTTCATTGTTTTCAATCATTGCTAATTCTTTAGCGGTTCCAATTGTTAGAATATAATCAATACTTTTACGGTCTCCGCCTCGCTTAGTTGTCCACTGTTCATTATTTATACTTTGATTCCTGAATTCTAATGAATCAAAGATTAAAAAATCATCACCTTTAATTAGGTCATATTCTTTTATTCTTCCCTTTATCCATGTAGAAAAATCATTTCCTACTTTTAAGTAAGAATGTAAAGACTTTGCGCTAACTGTTTGCTGTAATTTACCGTTGAATTGCGTTTCTATTACTGGTACTAAATTATTAAAATCTGTCATAAGTATTACTCCTAACGTGTCGAAAAATTCCCCTTTTAGCTGAATTTAGGCAAGGGGAGACCGTAACGATTTTTTTCGTTTTACTTTAAAATCAATTGGTTATTTCGGTGTTTTTTAGCTAGACACTTAACGCGAGATTGGCTATCATTGGAAGCGTCATTATTCCAGTGTTAGCCCTTTATCATTTCGCGATATAAAGGGCTTTGCTTTATCACCATTAAGCGACCTCTCGACGTTCTACTCTGCGAGATTCAAGCCAAGAGTAAATCTCATCAGCGCGATACCCAACGCGACGCAAGCCGATTCTGATTTTTTGTGGGAATGTTTTGTCTCTCTGTTCCAACGTATAAAGGCTGGTGTCAGATTTGAAGTGAAGTAAATTTTTAACATCTCTTCTGGATAGGATTGTATTTGTCATTTGTTACCTCGTTATAAAAGTGATTAAAACAAGGTAACTGTAGCAATATGATCATGTTATAGGTAGTAGTGTTAATTAATTCAACTAGTAGCCAAATAATTAGCACTAGTAGTTAGATATATTAAGTATTAGATTAAAATCATAGGTTTTAGTTGTTTTGGAGGTAGCTATGCCTGCGGAAATAAACCATTTAACCATTTGTTCCGCCGAAGGCAAGCCTTTATCTTTAAATTCTTTATGATTTTTGATTTTAATTGCTATCGCTTTTAATCCTATATCTAATCCGTCATTTAAATAGTAATTTTTAGTGTTTCTAGCGATTAATATTATCGTTTCTTTTAAATTATGTGGTTTTTGCCCTGATTTTTGAAAGAAAACCTTTAAATCTAAATTGGGATAGTTAATTTTCTCATTTGGAATAGTGCTATCAAAATTTTGTAAATTTTTTAAATCTTTTCCTGTTATTATTAAATTTGATATATGAATTTTCCTTAAAAGTTCACTTTCTTGAGATAAAGAAATAAAGGCTTGGTTTAATTCACTATTAAAATTTGTCGGTACGAAAGATATTTCTGCGTTTTTATCTAAAAATTCGAATTCTAAATACTCTCCAAAACAAGGCAATTCAGTTCTAAAAGCAAAAGTAATTAGTCCTGATATATTCGCTTCTCCTGCGAATATATATTTTGAATCTGAAAATCCGAAATTATATTTGGGTGGATATATTTTAGAAAGATTATAAATTTCATTACATATAGATAAAAAGGTTTTATCGTCATTAGTTACTTCTAATTTATCTCCCGATTTTTCAATTTTTCTATATTTTTTATAAGAATCTTTATCATTAAATTGAATGGCGAAAAGACCATGTACATTATTAACCATTATACTTAGATCTATATACCCTAATTGCCACCAATGGAAAATATCCCATATTTCACAATTAAGTAATTTTGCAGCTCTTTCAAGAGTGCAATATTTTAATTCTGGTAATGCCATACGCCCCTCACGCCCCTAATAGATATTTGCGCCAGTTCGCTAGGGTTGCGAATGTTCGGGGATCAGCCTAGACGCAAATAATACTTTAATATACAGTTAGATATATTGTAGCACTGTGTTTATATACATAAAACTATCTATCATTTATTATTTTTTTATATTGTAATTCTAATTTTTCAAGTACAACAGAATCAAATGGGAATCTATAAGTAATTGAATTATTAACATAAACATAACATTCAATTTCATTTGGTTTCACTCCATGTGTGTATAATTTTATTGCCATATTCTTATACCATTCATTAATTTTATATTTATCAAAATCAATCCACATTAAACTATTTTCACCTGTTAAAAGTTTATTTTTACTGCCTGAAACATTACGTGGATCGATACTAATCATCCATACTTTCTTTTTTCTCCAAAAACGTAAACGCCTTTTCTTTGTTATCATTCCGATACCAAGTTGGTGCTCTATATTAATAGGCATTAAAGAAAGATTAGTTATCTCAATAAATATACATTTTCCTAAATTAGTGCCATCACCTAATATTTTAATTCTCTCACCAAAAAAGCATTTTAATTTTATTCTAGTCTGTCGTGTGCTTAAATAAAGCGATACAATCACAGCTAAAAATGTTGCCAATCCAGTAAACCAATTGCCAATCATTCCCCAAAAAGCAATGTCATTTTGATTCATTCGTTTCAATCCTTCCTCAATTTTTCAACAATCGCCAATTTCATTAACTATTGATTGCTCAATCGATACAATTAACCTTATGTTTGATATATCATGAAAATAGCAATTTATCTTTTTCTTTTCTGTTTTATTCATTTTCTCACTTACTTCAAAGTATTGAAGTGATATTTTTAAATTCAACCCCATGAAAGGAATTTATAAGTTATCTTTATTATGAAGATAACTGTTTTAATTTAACAGAACTGCAAAATTGAGCGCTCTTTTTATGGACTCAAGAAACTATATACTTCAAAAAAGCGCGGTTAGGAATTTAGTTTGAGTGAAGCTTTACGGTACAAAGGTCTCAATAAAAATCAAAGTGGTTTATACATATGGTAATTTATCAGTACCTGGTTTTTTCTGGATATTTTGTTAACCCGCTTTATTTTAAAACCCCATTTTTTGAAAATGGGCATGGCTACTTTTGAAGCATCTACACTTAATTGTGAAAGCTTTTTCTGGTGAGCCAAGTCAAGTATATGGTCATAGAGTTTTCTAGCTATGCCACGTTTTTGAAAGTCAGGATGCACGTAAAAACAGTCTATGTAACCATCGTCTTTGAGTTCAATAAACCCAGCAAGGCGTGAGCCAAAGATAGCCATATAAGGCTGAGTATTATCTAAACGTTTTAACCACATCTGATAATCTGGTGGTGTTGGGCACCATGCTTCTTGCTCTGCTTTGCTATAAATATCGGTATCAATAGCATGAATAGTCGAATGAAATAAATCGCATATTTCAGTTGCATAGGTTGGTGAATATGATTTTACTTCGATTTTAGATACAGAATCCCGTTTAGATTCTGTTGTATAACTTCGACTGTCCATTATCATGGTTCTCCTCATTTTTATGATGTTATTTTACCACCTTATTTGGTGTCTGGAATTATTAAACCATTAAAAAGAAACCTTTATACCTAGAGGGGATGGTACAAAGTTCATAACAAATCATCCTAAAAATCACCCATACTCCTTTATACACACAACCGCGAATTGAAATAATTTTTTTGTTCACTATTACTAAATGGATAACCATAAATATCTATGGTTGAATAACTCAAACCAATGTAATAAACCTGCTAGCTTTTTAGCAGATTACAAATTTAATACTGTATGGTGGAAATCACCATTCAGCTACCTAATGATCAAGCGAAATATTAACATATTGATTATTAACAAGTTAAACATTTGAATTGTCCGTAATATTAATATAAATCATATTGTTATCTGTGTGATCTAAAAGACATATATGTATGTATAGTAATGAATACTTATGAACACTTAAAAAATAAGTATACATAATATAATATATTAATATATATCAAGTTTTTTGTATTTATGTATAGTATGTATAGTTATCTGATAAATTCCAAATTAATGGGGGTAATTAAATAGTCAAAGTATATGTTGTGCGTAACTCAAATCTGAGTTACGACTAACGTACTGATTTGTAAGGTAAAGGGTGACATTTGAAAAAGCACCCCTCAGATATGAGGAGTGGTTATTATGGAGAATTGAAGTGAATAACCCAAATATGGGGCACGGTATGAATAGCGTGATATGGTTAATGATTAACTAGCTTTAAATTGCGGTTACCTGACAATGAGACATTTCCTTTACTGGCTTGCTCGACAAAGTCGCCCCACCAGTCAAGCATAATACGCTTTTGTTGCTCATACTCTGCCTTGTTGTAGGCTCTTCTCACTGCGTTTTTATCAACGTGCGATAATGCGCTTTCAATGACATCATAATTAAAGCCTTGCTCGTTTAAAGCGGTACTAGCTAAAGCTCTTAATCCATGTGCAACTAACTTATCTTTGTATCCCATGCGCTTTATTGCCATATTAGCGGTTTGGCTACTCATTGGTTTGTTATAGGGAGGTCTAGCAGTAGGGAACACAAACTCACTTTTATGATTAATAGTTTTCATTATCTCAAGGATAGCTAATGCCTGTGATGATAAAGGTATATTGTGTGGTCTATCCATCTTCATGCGTTCGGCAGGAATACTCCATAATTTTCTATCAAAATTTATTTCGTCCCACTTAGCCCCTACGGCTTCACTTGGTCGCGTTAAAGTTAGCAATTGCCATTCAATAACGCATCGAGTTTGTAGTTCAATATTTGCCATAGCCAGTGCTTGCATAAATTCGGGTAATTCAGTAGGGGGGATAGTTGGCTGATTTTTAACTTTTGGGCTATTAAAAACATCGGTAATTCTAGCGAGAGGGTTATTATCGATAATTCCCATATTGACAGCATAATACATTATTTCATTAATTCGCCGACAAACTCGCTTAACTGTTTCGTATTTATTGTTGTTATTTAATGGCTGTAGTGCATTAATTGCTTTAATAGCTGTTACTTGGTTAATGGGAATGTCTTTTATATATGGGAAAACATGATTCTCTAATGAGCGCCAAGCTTTTCTTAAGGTTTGTTCTTCTAATCCTTGTTCGGTTTTGAATTTAAACCATTTTTGAGCCATAGCATAAAAAGTATTATTGCTAGCTTCTTGTTGTAGTTGCTCTTGTTCTGCCTTATGTTCTTGAGGATCTATACCTTGTTTAATTAATTCGCGCGCTTCGTCCCGTTGTTTTCGTGCTTGTTGTAGCGAAACTTCTGGATAACTGCCAAAACTTATTAATGCCCCTTTTTTGCTATACGGGCGCGTATACTTAAAACGCCAAATCTTAGAGTTATTCGCTTTGATTAAAAGATACATACCGCCACCATCAAATAAAGAATAATCCTTATCTCTTGGTTTGGCTGCTTTTATTTGTGTGTCGGTTAATGGTAGAGTTTTTCTTGCCATAATGATTTTAGGTATACGGGTTTTAGGTATATTGTGTTCGTATACCTAAGCATATACCTAAAAATTCTGGCTGTAAATGTATCTTACTGGTGCTTAATGAATAACAAAATAGGCTTTAAGCCTTGTATTTGTTGGTTTTGATGTGTTTTAAAGGATTTAAAAGAATGTTAATGAATATTGAATTGGTGCCGTGGGCGGGACTTGAACCCGCATGCCCTTAGAGCACTACCCCCTCAAGATAGCGTGTCTACCAATTTCACCACCACGGCGCCGTTTTTATTCTGGAATATCGGATGTAGGATTAATCTTTTGTGGTTGAATAACAGGATCAGTAGTTGGAATTACGTCTCCATTACCGCTAGTGCTTTCGGTATTTTGTTGCGTAGTCGCAGGAGCACTATCTCCAATATTTTTAAACTCATCACTTGAAGTTGTGGTTTTTGCGCTGCCAAGATTTGATAAAATAATGCTTAACACAAAAAATAACACACCAAGTATTGTTGTTGTGCGAGTTAGAAAATTGCCGCTTCCTGATGAACCAAATAAAGTTGCAGAAGCGCCTGCACCAAAAGATGAGCCCATGTCAGCACCTTTACCGCGCTGAATTAGCACTAAAACGATTATCGCAAGTGCGATAAATAAATAACCTATAATTAAAAGTTCGTACATTTCAACCTGTCAATTTTTATGTTATAGAACAGAATTTATTGATGCGAAATATTAGCGAAAGAGTGAGCAACAAGCAAGTATATTTTATTATTTTCTGTATTTATCATAATCAATTGTACGTTTTTAGGGGAAAAATCAGTATAATGTCGCCATTTTTATTCTTGGCTAATGCAGTTGTATGAAATTTATAGTTAAACTTTTCCCTGAAATTACCATCAAAAGCGAGTCTGTTCGTTTACGTTTTATTAAAATTCTTACTAGCAATATTCGTAATATTTTAAAAAATGCTATTAATGATGTTGCAGTTATTCGTCATTGGGATTTTATTGAAGTTCGCCCTAAAATTGAAAATAGCGAAAATCAAATTTTAGAACTATTAACAAGAATTCCTGGTATCCATCATATTTTAGTGGTTGAAGAACTTACTTTTACCGATTTACATGATATTTATGAAAAAGCGTTTAATCACTATGCGCCTTTAATTGAGAATAAAACATTTTGTGTAAGAGTTAAACGACGTGGTAAGCACGAATTTACCTCAATTGAGGTAGAGCGTTATGTCGGTGGTGGTCTTAATCAGCATGTTGCGACCTCTAAAGTCAAATTAACTCGTCCAGATATTACGGTTAATCTTGAGATTGATAAAGATAAACTTCTACTAGTTAAAGAACGGCATGCCGGAATAGGTGGTTTCCCAACCGGAACACAAGAAGATGTCATTTCTCTTATTTCTGGTGGATTTGATTCTGGTGTTTCTAGCTATATGCTGATCAGACGAGGCTGTCGAGTCCATTATTGCTTTTTCAATTTAGGTGGCAAAACCCATGAAATTGGCGTGAAACAGATGGCTCATTATTTGTGGGATAGATTTGGAAGTTCTCATAAAGTTCGTTTTATTGCCATTGACTTTTCAGATGTTGTTGGCGAGATTTTGGAAAAAATTGATGATGGCCAGATGGGGGTTATCTTAAAACGAATGATGATTCGCGCAGCCTCTAAAGTTGCACAGCGTTATAATGTTGAAGCTCTGGTTACAGGCGAAGCGTTAGGTCAAGTATCAAGTCAAACCTTAACTAATTTGCGTTTAATCGATAATGTCAGTGATACATTAATTTTACGCCCACTTATCACCCATGACAAAGAAACGATAATTAATCTAGCTCGTCAGATAGGCACTGAAGATATTGCTAAGACTATGCCTGAATTTTGTGGTGTCATATCGAAAAGTCCAACGGTAAAAGCAGTTAAAGAAAAAATAGAAGCTGAAGAGGAAAATTTTGATTTTGCTATTTTAGATAAGGCTGTTGAAGAAGCTGAAAATATTGATATTCGTGAAATAGCTAAACAAACTAATAATACTATTACTCAGGTTGATACTGTTACCACATTAGAAGATAATCACGTTATCATTGATATTCGAGCGCCTGAAGAGCAAGAGGAGTATCCACTTGCAATCGAAAATGTTGAAGTTAAGCTTATACCATTTTATAAATTGGCAACTCAATTTGGTGATTTAGATCAATCAAAGCAATATTTACTGTATTGTGCTAAAGGCGTGATGAGTAAACTACAAGCACTTTATTTAATGGAGCAAGGTTTTAACAATGTTAAAGTATTTAAACTGTAATTCTTAACAATTATTTACGATATTTTTTTCATATATCTATATAATATTTTTTAAAATACAAAGCCTAGTTGTCGTCTATTTAATAGATATAAAATTAAGGATTTCATTACTTATTGAGGATTATAATGAGCAAATTACTTGTAGTTGATGATGATCTAGAAATTGCGTCGTTATTATGTGAATTATTAGAATTGGAAGGGTTCACAGTCGAAGTTGCAAATAATGGTATTGAAGCGTTAGAAAAGTTTGATGATTCCATCGATCTGGTTTTACTTGATATTATGATGCCAGAAATGAATGGATTAAGTGTCTTGTCTTCACTAAGAAGTGAATTCACCGTTCCTGTTATTTTCTTAACAGCTAAAGATAGCGAACTCGATAAAATCAATGGTCTTGAACTTGGCGCTGATGATTATATTCTTAAACCTTTCAATGATCGAGAATTAATTGCTCGAATTAACGCTTTATTGCGTAGGGCTAAATGGGATACTGCCGGTAATGAAAGTAGTGAAAAACCATTACAATATATTATTGATAAACTTGTGGTAAATACCAAACAACAATCTGTTTATTTTGATGATAAATACATCGAATTAACTGGCACAGAATTTCAAGTATTACTTAAATTACTTGAAAATAAAGGGATGACTATTTCAAGAGATACTCTTAGTGAGACGGTGTTGGGGAAAGAATTTATCCCATTAGCACGTTCAATTGACGTTCATGTCTCTAATTTACGGAAAAAACTTCCACCTCGAAGTGATGGCTTACCATGGATTAAAACATTGCGTTCAAAAGGATATCTATTTGTTGTAGATCAAAATGATGATTTGTTGCAAAATTAGCTTTTTTAAATATGGTAAGAATCTATGTGGATTTTTGATCGTCTAACAATTAGAATTTTCACAATATTCTTACTTACTATCGCTTTTTTCCTTGCGCTTGTAATGGTATTGCCCGAACTCGACTCACGTAATTTAACTTATTTAGCCAATAAAGATAAAGAAAGTGGTGAAGTTCTTGCAAGTCAGATAGAAAAAGATCTCACTAAAATACCGAAAGATAGTTTTCGCTGGTGGATGAGATTTATTGTGGTAATGGATAATTATCAAAAAACTGGTCAAGTCCTATTTATTGTTACACCTAATCAGCAAATTATTACTGCAGATACTAAAAATATTGATTTAGTAAAAAGTTTTAGTGAAAAATCGCATGATGTTGATGATCCGGCGAAAAAAATTTATGATAATCAAGAGATTATTGGTCCTTTCCTTATTCACTATGCTAATGATGAATATCAACTGTTTTTATTACAGCCCGCATCAGATATTCAATCTCAATTTGTTAATTTGATTTTTGATCATCCTTTCTTACTTTTAACATTAACCATGTTAGCCAGTTCTCCATTTTTGTTGTGGTTGTCTTGGAGTATAGCTAAACCAGCACGAGGACTTCGATTGGCAGCAGAACAGGTCGCAAATGGTAATTTACAACAGTGGCCTGAGCTTGAAAAAGTTGGTTCTTATGAATATAAAGCCACAGGTGCAAGTTTTAACCATATGCTTAGAGAATTGAAACGGATGCAAGATCTACAGCAACGGCTGTTTTCTGATATTTCCCATGAATTACGTACTCCATTAACTCGATTGCAATTAGCAACTTCGTTATTGCGCCGTAAGCAAGGTGAAAGCAATGAAGTTTTGCGGATAAATAATGAAGCTTTAAAGCTTGATTCGATGATAGGTGACTTATTATCCTTAGCAAGGAATCAGCATGATAATAATGAAGTTCGTGAATTTAAATCATTAGATGTATTATTTAAAAATGTATTGGATAATGCGACTTTTGAAGCCAATCAGATAGCAAAACAATTTTCTATTCAAAATTCTCCTTCTAATCATACAATTTTGTGCTATCCAGAAGCGTTATGTAGTGCGCTTGAAAATGTGATAAGAAATGCATTTCGTTATTCAAATCAAAGAATTGATGTGAATTTTATTATCCAACAACAAGCTGTGACTATTACTATTGATGATGATGGTCCAGGTGTTGCCGATAATGAGCTTGAGCAAATTTTTAGACCATTTTATCGTACTAATGAAGCTCGAGACCGAGAGTCGGGTGGTACAGGGTTAGGCTTAGCAATTGTAGCGAATGCTATTACTCGAGATAACGGCACAGTTAAAGCTGAGAAAAGTCACTTAGGCGGGCTGAAAATTGTGATAGTATTACCACTTCAAAAATATTAATTGTTAAGAGAAATTATTGTGTTGAATGCGCCTTTAAATATTGTGTTGTTTGAACCTGAAATTCCGGCTAATACGGGTAATATTATTCGTTTATGTGCTAATACTGGTTTTAATTTACATATTATCGAACCAATGGGATTTTTTTGGGACGATAAAAAACTAAGGCGAGCAGGACTTGATTATCAGGAATTTGTCGATGTAAAACGTTATAAAAATCTTGAACATTTTTTGGCTGATAACCACCTTGATTTAGCTTCTCAAGTTTATGCCTTAACCACAAAAGGTCAAAAACCACATAGTGAAGTAAATTATCATCAAAATGATTTCTTGATGTTTGGTCCAGAAACGCGAGGCCTACCTGCCAAAGTCCTTGATGCATTACCGCAAGATAGGAAAATTCGTATTCCAATGACTGCCAATAGTCGCAGTATGAATTTATCTAATTCTGTTGCTGTAGTAGTTTATGAATCATGGCGACAATTAGATTATATTGGTGCTAAATAAACTAAAATTCTTAATTTAGATATTGTTAGTTTATTGCTGTTCGCTGGTTTGATTGAGTGCTGGATTGGTAATTGTCGAAAAGCTGAGCCTAATTATTGAAATAAAAACCCCTTTCCTCAAAATAAATATTAACTTTTTTATTTAGTAAATAAAAAAGAGGTCAATATGACCTCTTTTTTAAAAATAGCATTTATATCTCGTTGATATTATTTAACCCGTGAAACATATTCACCAGAACGAGTATCAACTTTAAGTACTTCACCAATTTGTACAAATAATGGAACACGTACTACAGCACCAGTTGATAGTGTCGCTGGTTTACCACCAGTCCCTGCTGTATCACCTTTTAGGCCTGGGTCGGTTTCAATAACCTCTAGTTCAACAAAGTTTGGTGGCGTTACCGCAATTGGTTGACCATTCCATAAAGTTAAAATACATTCAGCTTGATCAACTAACCATTTAGCATTGTCACCTACAGCTTTAGCATCAGCAGAAAGTTGCTCAAATGTATCGTTATTCATGAAATGCCAGAATTCACCATCAGTATATAAATAGGTTAAATTCATATCAACAACATCAGCGGCTTCAACGGATTCACCTGATTTGAATGTTTTATCAACAGTCTTACCTGAAAGTAATTTTTTTATTTTTACGCGGTTAATTGCTTGTCCTTTTCCGGGTTTATAAAATTCATTTTCAACAATTACACACGGTTCGCCATCTTGCATTATTTTAAGACCGGCTTTAAACTCATTAGTACTAAAAGATGCCATAAAAGCTCCAACTATCATTCTGAATTACAAAAATGAGCCACATTATACAGCAAAATATTGAACAACCAAATAAAGATGAGTGGATTTTTGAACTTGCTAATGTCGTTACCGATATCAAAGAGCTTTATCGTTGTTTGAATTTAGATCCTGAGGCGATTTCTCTGCCTATGTTGCAAGCGAGAAAGCAATTCCCGCTTCGGGTTCCTATGGCTTTTATAAATCGGATGAAAAAAGGTGATAGTCAAGATCCATTGTTGTTACAAGTTCTTTGTGATGAAAAAGAATTAATTAATGTAGCGGGTTTTAGTGAAGATCCTTTAGAAGAGCAGAATAATACCATTCCAGGGTTACTACATAAATATCATAATCGTGCATTATTAATGACTAAAACTGCATGTGCGATTAATTGTCGGTATTGTTTTAGACGACATTTTCCTTATCACGATAATCAAGGAACTAAAAAAAATCTTGGGGCTGCATTGGCATATATTGCAAGCCATCCAGAACTGGATGAAATTATCCTTTCTGGTGGTGATCCTTTAATGGCTAAAGATCACGAAATGGCTTTTTTAATAACCGAATTAGAGAAAATACCTCATATCAAGCGGTTACGTATTCATAGCCGTTTAGCTGTGGTGATACCTAATCGTATTACTAGCGAACTGTGTCGGTTATTTGCTAAAACCAGGTTACAAATTGTATTAGTTACTCATATTAATCATCCAAATGAAATTGATGATAATGTTACTAATGCCATCAAGCGTTTAAAGGAACATCAGGTAACGGTTTTGAATCAAAGTGTGTTATTGAAAAAAGTTAATGATGATGCTGATGTATTAGCTTGTTTAAGTAATAAATTATTTTCAATAGGCATTTTGCCTTATTACATCCATTTATTGGATAAAGTGCAAGGGGCTGCTCATTTTTTAGTGGATGATGATAATGCTAAGCAAATTATGAGACAACTTGCGAAAAATGTATCGGGTTATCTTGTGCCAAAATTAGCTCGTGAAATCGGTGGTGAAAAAAGTAAGCGGGTCATAGCGATTAATGATTAATAAAGGAGATATATTCATTTAATACAGTCCTTACAATTTATGTATCAAAATCTCATTGACGAAAAATAAAATAGCCTCTATAATTCGGGCCTCTTTAATTAATGCTGTGGAGTTTATACTCTACAACTTGTTGATAAATTAGATTTGGATATAAATCGTCATGAAACGCACATTTCAACCATCAGTATTAAAACGTAATAGAACTCACGGTTTCCGTGCACGTATGGCTACTAAAAACGGTCGTCAAGTTCTTGCTCGTCGTCGCGCTAAAGGCCGTGTTCGTTTAACCGTTGCTAGCTAATTTAAAGTTGAGTGACTAAACTCACTTTTCCTCGGGAGTTACGTTTGTTAACTCCCTTCGATTTTAATCGCGTCTTTCAAGAATCTATTCGTGCAGGTTCGCCTTTTCTTACTTTAGTTACACGGAAAAATGATCTAGCTCATTCTAGATTAGGTTTTGCTATAGCTAAAAAACAGGTTAAACGAGCACACGAGCGTAATCGAATTAAACGATTAGCTAAAGAATATTTTCGTCACCGTCAACATCAGTTTCCTAATATCGATTTTATTTTGATGGCTAAACAGCCTGTTATACAATTGAATAATCAACAATTAGTTGAGACATTAGACAAACTATGTCAACAAATCATCAAAAAACAAAGAAACTGAATAAATTAATATTGATATTTAAACAGCATGTTTATGCGTTTAAATATTTGATTATTAATATTTTTGTTTTTACCATTAAAATATACCAGCGTATTATTAGTCCTTTATTAGGACCTAAATGTCGCTTTACTCCTTCTTGTTCTCAATATGCTGTAATTGCATTAAGACGCTTTGGATTAATAAAAGGTAGTTGGCTAACTGTCAAACGTGTATTAAAATGTCACCCTTTACATGAAGGAGGTGAAGATTTTGTACCTCCTAAAACTAAAACCGATAGAGAAAAACACTAATGGGATCTCAACGTAATATTTTAGTCATTGCTTTACTTTTCGTCTCTTTCCTGCTTTGGAAAGCATGGGAAGAAGATCATGCACCAAAACCGCCAGTTGCTAATCAATTGACGCAACAAATAGGTGAAGATTCACCTGCGGATTTTACACAAGGTAAAACAATCACGATAAAATCTGATGTATTGTCATTAACGGTTAATACCTATGGTGGCGATGTACAAGCTGCACAATTGTTAAAATATGAGCAGTCTCTTCATTCTGGTACGCCTTTCCAATTATTAACATCTAAACCTGACTTTATTTATATTGCTGAAAGTGGCTTAACAGGTAAAGATGGTCCAGATAATGCAATTCAAGGAAGTAAACGTCCAGTATATCAAACTGCTCAATCTGAATATGTTTTAGCTGATGGTGTAGATGAGTTGAAAGTTCCATTAACGTATCAAGTTAATGGAGTGACTTATACTAAATATTATATTTTACATCGTGGCAATTATGCTATTGATGTTCAATATGATATTGATAACCAAAGCCAAAATCCTATAGAAGTATCGATGTATGGTCAGTTAAAACAAACTATTGATTTACCAGATGATGCTGTTACCGAAGGTGGTGGCGGATTAGGATTAAGTGCGTTCCGTGGTACCGCTTATTCCAGTTCTGATACTAATTATAGTAAATATAGCTTTGGTGATATCAAAGATAAGGCTTTATCTGTGGAAACTAATGTTGGTTGGGTTGCTATGTTGCAACACTATTTCGCTTCAGCGTGGATCCCTGCGCAGGATCAAAACAACCTATTTTATTCACGTGCTACGGCTAAAAATTCCCAAGCTACGATTGGTTTTAAAGGTGAAACCGCCGTTATTCAACCAGGTAAAACTCAATCAGTAAGTGCAAAATTATGGTTAGGTCCTGAAATCCAAAGTCAGTTAAAAGAAACCGCTAATCATCTTGATTTAATTGTTGATTATGGTTGGTTATGGTTCTTATCTCAACCACTGTTTTATTTATTAAAATTTATTCAGAGCTTTATAGGCAATTGGGGCTTTTCAATTATTGTTATCACCTTTATTGTGCGTGGTATTTTATTCCCACTAACACGAGCACAATATCGTTCAATGGCTAAAATGAAGTTATTACAACCTCGTATACAAGCACTAAAAGAACGTTATGGTGATGATAGACAAAAACTGAGTATGGAAACAATGGCACTTTATCGACAAGAGAAAGTTAATCCTCTTCGCGGTTGTTTACCTTTGTTGATTCAAATGCCGATCTTCTTATCACTGTTTTATATGTTAGGTAATACAGTAGAATTGCGTCATGCTCCATTTGCTCTTTGGATTTATGACTTATCAGCGCAAGACCCATATTATATTTTACCGTTATTAATGGGTGGTACCATGTTCTTAATTCAGAAGATGTCACCATCACCGGTTACTGATCCATTACAGCAAAAATTAATGACTTATATGCCATTAATCTTTACGGTGTTCTTCTTATGGTTCCCATCAGGTTTAGTTTTATACTATACTGTAAGTAACTTGTTTACGATTGCTCAGCAACGTATAATTTACTGGGAACTTGAGAAAAAAGGTCTTCATGAGAAGAAAAAGAAATAGCTTGATAAAAAGGAGGAGTAATATCCTCCTTTTTAATATTTATTTTTTGGTGTTGGTGTTATGGATATACAAAAACAATATAATTTGATCGGTAACGAAAAAGGCTACTGGTTTGTGAGTAAAAATGGTCGTCTATGGTTACCTAATGGCGAAGTTCCCAACGGTATCGCCAGCGAATTAGGATTTACCAATAAACTCGCTCAGTCTATTGGTGAATGGAATGGACAAACAGCGTGGTTAATTTGTCAAGAAATGAGTAGTTCCATGGGCTCGATTAGACCTTTACTTAATAGTGCTGATCAGTCTTTGTTTAATATGGCTGGTAGAGCGGTACAATTGTCTGAGTTTTATCGGTCTCATAAATATTGTGGCTACTGTGGCCATGAGATGTATATCAGTCAAACCGAATGGTGTTGTCTATGTGATCATTGTCATCAACGTTATTATCCACAAATTTCACCATCCATTATTGTCGCTATTCGCAATAAAAATAAAATTTTATTGGCAAAACATGTAAGGCATAATCAAGATAATTTATATACTGTATTAGCGGGTTTTACTGAAATTGGTGAAACCATGGAAACGACAGTGGCTAGAGAAGTTTATGAAGAAACAAAAATAAAAATTAAAAATATTCGTTATGTCGGTTCGCAACCTTGGCCATTTCCTAATTCTATGATGATGGCTTATTTAGCAGATTATGACAGTGGTGAGATTACTATCGATAAAAATGAGTTAGTAGAAGCTGATTGGTACCATTATTCTCAATTACCAAAAATACCTGAATATGGCACGATAGCAAGGCGTTTAATTGAGGATACAATTATACTTTGTCGTGAATATGATGAGTTTGGTGAAAACTGATCATATTCACTTTATTTAATAAGTTATAGATACTCGATGGTTCTGGTTAAATTAATTTTGCTGGAACCATTTCCGGTTGTTTCACAAACAGCTTTGGTCCAGTCATTATTTTGGTTATATTCAGAGTAATTACAAGTTTCAGTTGATTCCAATTCTTGTTCATTTTTATCATTAATGATGACTTCACCTTTGGCAGATAATTTAAAGGTTCGAGTAATCGTTTTTTCTAATTGCTTGTTTGCATTATAAATAACATCTTTTTCTCTTACTAAAACGGGTAATTGTTTTTTATCATCCATTTTTACATAAGCGTTATATAATACTTGTTCAACCAGATCATTTTCATAAATAATCTTACTGGTAAAATTAATATTATTATCAGCGAAGTTAGATAAAGTGGTTTCAACTAAACGGCCTTGTTCATCAAATTCACTAATAGCAACAATTTCATCATTACTATTTTTCATACCAATAATATTTTTAGATTCATCGAAGGTAATGTCATAACTGTTTCTGGTATCTTTCATACCATAAATGTATTTAGCTGTATCATAATTTATTTCGCCATATAATCCTTCCAAGTCGTAATCTTTAACATAACCTTTATCGTTATAATTAATAGATTTTTTATCCGAACTTTGAATAGTTTGCTGTTTAATGAGTTTCTTATTAGGTAACAACTCTGGTTCGGTATGAAATAGATAACTATTAGTTACTTGGGTTGGTAACTGTGATTTATTGTCATTACTAGATTTGATTGTATTGTCTTCATTGTTATTTGTTGTACCTGTAGTTTTATCAGTTGTATCATTTTGGGTATTAGTATTAACTTCGTTATTTTGATTAGTCGTTGGAGTTTCATCAGATGATGATTGGCTGTTTTTTTTATTATCACATCCAGTTAATAAGAAAATACTTAATAAAAATAGATAGATATAATTTTTCATAATATTGGCTTCTTAATGTTATTGGTTAAAATTTTATTTATATCTAATAGCGATATTAATATTTCGATTCATCGGTTTATTCTAGCTATGGGCAGAATAATTCTGTTATCGCGTCGTTACTTGATCATTACATCAAACTAATCTTTACTATCAGCGATTAATTTGTGACTTTTAGTGTCAGAATAAGTAACTTAATATATTTTATCCATAAATTACGATTTTGTAATTGATTTAATTTAATGTTTATAAAAAAAATTAAAACATTAATGATGTTATTTATTATGAAAATTTTTGATTGAGCTAATTTTGGTTATTTTTTTATCTAAAGAGATTCGATTTTGCTTTAAAAAGTTGTGCTTATTTTTCCGTGGTTAATCATATCAATTCACTATAATTAGCAAATTGATATGATAAATATAATGTAGCTATCACTGGTTATTGAGCCATTGAGCTACTTGCTTAGCAAAATAAGTTAACACGCCATCGGCGCCTGCTCGTTTGAAACAGAGTAGAGATTCCATGATAGTAGACTTTTCATCTAACCAACCGTTTTCGATTGCAGCCATTAACATTGCATATTCTCCTGATACTTGATAGGCAAATGTAGGTACTGCAAAAGTTTCTTTTACTCGACGAACGATATCTAGATAGGGCAATCCAGGTTTAACCATGACCATATCTGCGCCTTCACTTAAATCTTGATAAATTTCTTGTAAGGCTTCATTGCTATTGGCTGGATCAAGTTGATAGGTCTTTTTGTTACCACCTTTGATATTATTGGCTGAACCAACTGCATCACGGAAAGGTCCATAAAAGCTAGATGCATATTTTGCCGAGTAAGCCATTATTTGGCTATTAACAAAATTATGTGATTCTAGCTCTTTACGTATTGCGCCAATTCGTCCATCCATCATATCACTTGGTGCAATAATATCTGCCCCAGCATCAGCTTGTATTAATGCTTGTTTTTTTAAAGCTTCGACAGATATATCATTGAGAACATAACCGTTGTCATCAATAATACCATCTTGACCGTGTGTTGTATAAGGATCGAGAGCGACATCGGTTAAAATTCCAAGTTCTGGTATTTCTTTTTTTAATGCTCGAATTGATCTAGGAACTAAACCTTTATCGTTATAAGCTTCTTCGGCCAATAGTGATTTAAGTGAAGAATCAATAGCCGGAAACAATGAGAGTACTGGTATACCTAGTTTAGCAACTTGTTCAGCTTCTTTCACTAATATATCAATACTCATTCGTTTTACATTTGGCATTGATGGTACGGATTGACTGATATTGTTGCCTTCAACAATAAATACTGGATAAATTAGATCATTAACCGTCAAATGATTTTCTGCTACCAGACGACGACTAAAATCTTGTGCACGGTTTCGACGTAAACGTTTTTGTGGATATTGACCAGTAAAGAAAGACGACATAAAACACCTATATATCCTTAATTAAACTATTTTATTATCTGATTGAAAAAGTAGATTAGCAAATTAATTTATCATATAGTAATTATACGATATTTTACTTTACAACCCATACCAAATAGGAGTAAAATTGCGCACTAATTTTAGTCCTTTGTGATATTAAACAAATTTGAGGTGAGAGGCACATGCCAGTAATTAAAGTACGTGAAAATGAACCTTTCGATGTAGCATTACGTCGTTTTAAACGTTCTTGCGAAAAAGCAGGAGTATTAGCTGAAGTTCGTAATCGTGAATTTTACGAAAAACCAACAACTATTCGTAAACGCGCAAAAGCAGCTGCTGTTAAACGCCATGCTAAGAAATTAGAAAGAGAAAACGCTCGTCGCACTCGTCTATATTAATTTTTATACTGAAAATTTAAATTGTTTTTAAAAAACAATTCATTTATATTCTAGATATAAACAATTTTAACAAGCCGTATTATTATTACGGCTTGTTGTCTTTTTATAATGCCATAATTGGTTGAATTTTATCATGAAAGGTCTTATTCCTCGCGATTTTATTTTAGATTTGCTTGCCCGCACAAGTATTCTTGATGTGATAGGTAAGCGCGTTAAAATGAAAAAAAAGGGAAATAATTATTTTGGTTGTTGTCCTTTTCATGATGAAAAAACCGCTTCTTTTTCATTAAATGAAAAAAAACAAATTTACTACTGTTTTGGATGTGGTGCATCAGGTTCTGCTGTAAATTTTTTAATGCAGTATGAACGACTAACATTTCCTGAAGCCATTGAAGAAATTGCTAGTATGCAAGGTATTCGAGTTCCTTACACAGAAAGTAATACTAATCAAGCAGATCAATCAAAGCAAATTGAATCGCGTAATTTGCGTCGTGATCTCTACTCCCTGATGGCAAAAATCACCGATTTCTACCAACAGCAATTAGCATTATCGACTTCAAAAGATGCCCATATGTATCTTGAACAACGTGGTTTAAATCAAGAGATTATAACTAGATATAAAATAGGTTATGCGCCTAATGAATGGCGTTTAACTTCACAAAATGTGGTAAAAACTAAAGCTGAAACAAAATTATATAATCAAGCTGGCATGTTAGTTACCAATGATAGTGGTAATCAATATGATCGTTTCCGTGGTCGTATAATGTTTCCAATTCGCGATAGGCAAGGTAATGTCATTGCTTTTGGAGGTAGAACGATTGTTAATGATTCAGCCAAATATATTAATTCACCAGAAACGCCAATTTTTCATAAAGGTTTCCAATTATATGGTCTTTATGAAGCTCAAGAGGTTAATCGAAATCCAGAACAACTGATTGTGGTTGAAGGATATATGGATGTCGTATCACTTGCTCAATACGGAGTTGATTATGCGGTTGCTGCATTAGGTACATCAACCTCTGAAGAACATATCAAATTATTATTTAGAGCAACTGATTCTGTCATATTTTGTTATGATGGTGATAATGCAGGGCGAAGCGCAGCTTGGCGAGCACTTAATGTATTACTACCTTGTTTGATTGATGGTAAAGAAATTACTTTTGCTTTTTTACCACAAGATGAAGATCCTGACAGTTTTGTGCGTAAAGTTGGTAAAGACGGTTTTGAAGATTATGTAAAAAATTCTCCTAATTTATCTGAATTTTTATTTGATGAATTATTAAAACAAGTTGACCTAAAAACTGCTGAAGGTAAAGCTAAATTGAGTTCGCTTGCCATACCTTTACTTGAGCAAGTTAAAGCAAAAGCATTCAGACTTAATTTACTTCAGAAATTAGGTCGTTACTTAGGTCTACTTGATATATCACAAATAGAACAACTTATTGCCGCTAATCAAAATAAAAGTGAAAATAAACCTATTGAGGCCGTGTCTGCACCGCAGATGAAATTAACGACCATGCGGATTTTGATTGGTTTATTACTGCAATATCCGAATATGGCTAAAATGGTTGCAGATATTAATGTTATGCGACAAGTTAATTTAGCAGGCATAGATATATTTATTGAGCTACTTGAATTATGTCAACAATACCCAAATATAACTACAGCACAGATATTAACAGAGTGTACTAGTCGACCATTTTATAAACAGTTAAGTCGTTTGGCTACATGGGAGTACCATTACCAAGATGATGAAATAGAGTCAATTTTTTCTCATACTTTAAAAGAGTTATATGATAATATACTCGCCCAAAGGCAAGATGAACTGATCGCAAAAGAGAGAGTCTCCGGATTAAGTACCGCAGAGAAAAAAGAATTAGCGACATTAATACTTGTTTTATCAAAAAAAGACTAAATATACAGGGTATATGTAGAAAATTATTTCTTATTCTGCATATATAATATACATGACCGAATAACTAAATGTGGATACCTTTATGGAGCAAAATTCTCAATCACAGTTAAAACTCCTGATCATCCGAGGAAAGGAGCTAGGATACCTGACCTATGCTGATGTCAATGATCACTTGCCTGAAGAAATCATTGATTCAGATCAGATTGAAGATATTATCCAAATGATCAATGATATGGGCATTCAAGTACTTGAAGAAGCCCCAGATTCAGATGAATTATTACTTTCAGATAATGTTCCGGATGAAGAGGCCGTTGAAGCAGCTACAGCACTAGTTTTATCTAATGTAGAATCAGAAATAGGCAGAACGACAGATCCTGTCCGTATGTATATGCGTGAAATGGGTGCAGTTGAACTATTAACTCGTGAAGGTGAAATTGATATCGCTAAACGTATTGAAGATGGTATTAATCAAGTTCAAACCTCAGTATCTGAATACCCAGAAGCGATTACTTATCTTTTAGAACAATACAATTTAGTGGAAAGTGGTGAGGTTCGTTTATCTGATCTTATTACTGGTTTTGTTGATCCTAATGCTGAAGAAGCATCTGAAGATCTTCCAGAAGAGTTGGAAGAGAGTGAAGCTGAAATCGATATCGATGATAACGATGACGAAAGTGAAGAAGATGGCGATTCCTCAGCTGATGATGATGTTTCAATTGATCCTGAAGTGGCAAGAGCGAAATTTTCTGAACTTAAAGAACAGCATGATAAAACCTCAGCAGCAATAAAAAAATATGGCCGTGCTCATAAAAAAGCACAACAAGAAATTGAAAATTTATCTGAAGTTTTCAAACAATTCAGATTAGTAGGTAAACAATTTGATATTCTTGTTAATAATATGAGAAGCATGATGGATCGCGTAAGAGCACATGAACGTGTAATTATGAAGATCTGTGTTGAACAGTGTAAAATGCCGAAAAAACAATTTATGACGTATTTTAGTGGCAATGAAAATAACATGAATTGGTATAAAAAAGCCGTCACAGGTAAAGGCGCTTTTGCTGCTAATTTAATGGAATTTGAAGCGCCAATTGAGGCTGAAATTATCTGTTTACAACAGATAGAAACAGAAACGAATCTTTCTATTGAGCAAATTAAAGACATTAATAGACGAATGTCTATCGGTGAAGCAAAAGCCCGACGAGCTAAGAAAGAGATGGTAGAAGCCAATTTACGTTTGGTAATTTCAATAGCGAAAAAATATACTAACCGAGGTTTACAGTTCTTAGATCTTATTCAAGAAGGTAACATTGGCTTGATGAAGGCTGTTGACAAGTTTGAATATCGCCGAGGATATAAATTCTCTACATATGCGACTTGGTGGATTCGACAAGCGATTACACGTTCAATTGCTGACCAAGCAAGAACAATACGTATACCTGTACATATGATTGAAACAATCAATAAGCTAAATCGAATTTCACGTCAGATGTTACAAGAAATTGGTCGTGAACCAACGCCAGAAGAGTTATCTGAACGCATGCAAATGCCTGAAGAGAAAATTCGTAAAGTATTGAAAATTGCTAAAGAGCCTATTTCAATGGAAACACCAGTTGGTGATGATGAAGATTCACATTTAGGTGATTTTATTGAAGATACAGCACTTGAACAACCATTAGAAGCCGCTACATCTGAAAGTCTGCGTAGTGCAACACGTGATATTTTATCTGGCTTAACACCACGTGAAGCTAAAGTGTTACGCATGCGATTCGGTATTGATATGAATACCGACCACACTCTTGAAGAGGTTGGTAAACAATTTGATGTAACACGTGAACGTATTCGTCAGATTGAGGCGAAAGCATTACGTAAATTACGTCACCCAAGCCGATCTGATGTACTACGAAGCTTCCTAGAGTAAAAGTATAACTTTAGATATATCGCCACTTTTGTGGCGATTTTTTTAACTAATCAAACTAATATCATGAATATAATTCAACGTTTTAAAATTGACTCATTCTTGCTGATTTTGATTTGTGTTGTGATGACGGCAAGTATTTTCCCATGTGAAGGACAAGCAAAGGTTATTTTTGAAACTCTCACAACTTTTGCTATTGGTCTATTATTTTTTATGCATGGAGCAAAATTGTCATTTGATGCAATAGTTATTGGTATAAAAAATTGGCGATTGCATTTATTGATATTTGTTATTACTTTCGTGGTGTTCCCTATTCTAGGGATGATGATGCAACTACTTGTACCAACTTTTTTATCGGAAGATCTTTATCTAGGCTTTGTTTACCTTTGTGTTTTACCGGCTACGGTTCAATCTGCAATTGCTTTTACATCAATAGCAAAAGGTAATGTGGCTGCAGCAATTTGTAGCGCATCGGCATCGACATTATTAGGTGTATTTATTACTCCTGTCTTAGTCGGTCTATTAATGCATACTCAAGCCGCTGCTTCAATGAATATTTTAGATGCCATTGAATCTATTATGCTTAAACTGATGTTACCTTTTGTAGTTGGTCATTTATCCAGACGTTTTATTGGGAAATGGGTGGATAAATATAAAAGTGTTATTTCAAAAACTGACCGTATATCAATATTATTAGTTGTTTATGTTGCTTTTAGTGATGCGGTAGTTAATGGTATTTGGGCAAAAGTTAGTTTTTTATCTCTTTTAGAAATTATTTTTTATTCGATAATTTTGTTAACCATCGTGTTATTAATTACTACTTATAGCTCGCGATTGTTGGGTTTTAGCAAAGAAGATGAAATCACAATTGTATTTTGTGGTTCTAAAAAAAGCCTTGCAAGTGGTATTCCTATGGCTAGTGTGATTTTCCCTATGTCTATAACTGGAATAATGATTTTGCCGTTAATGATTTTTCATCAAGTTCAATTAATGATCTGTGCTGTTCTAGCCTCCCATTATGCGAAACGAAAAATGTAAAAATTGTTTTGCTCATTGCGGTATTCTCAAGGATAATAGAGCCGCTATTAACAACAGAAAGATATATTATGTTTCATCTATTTGCTGATTTAGACTTTTCAACCATTATATTACTAGTTTTAGCACTATTTTTTGTTCTTTTTTACGAGGCAATTAATGGCTTTCATGATACCGCAAACGCAGTTGCGACAGTAATATATACTAGAGCATTAAAAGAACAGCTTGCTGTTTTTATGGCTGGTATGTTTAACTTTTTTGGAGTATTGCTTGGTGGACTTAGTGTTGCTTATGCAATTGTTCATCTTTTACCTACTGATTTATTATTAAATGTAAGTTCTGCACATGGCCTGGCAATGGTATTTTCGATTTTATTTGCCGCTATTATATGGAATTTAGGTACATGGTATGTAGGTATACCAGCGTCAAGCTCTCATACTTTAATTGGTGCAATTATTGGTGTTGCATTGGCTAATGCATTTATTATGGATACTTCTATTATTGATGCACTTAATATTCCTAAAATGATTCAAATCTTTTTATCATTAATAATTTCGCCTGTTGTTGGTCTTGTAATAGCCGGATTAATGATTTTTTTACTGAGGAAATATTGGACTCGTAAAGGTCAAAGTAAAAAACGTAGTAAAAAAAGAGAGCGTATTTTTATGACGCCCGAACAACGCGAAAAACTCTATGGTAAGAAAAAACCACCATTTTGGATTCGCATAATGTTGATCATTTCTGCTGCTGGAGTAAGTTTTTCTCATGGCGCTAATGACGGGCAAAAAGGTATTGGTTTATTAATGCTAGTATTAATGGGAATTGCGCCTGCTGGATTTATTGTAAATATGGGAGCATCAACCTATGAAATTACTAATACTAGGAATGCCATTCATAATATTGAAGAATATTTTATTACCCATAATGATGAACTTAATACTGTAATAGGAAAACAGTCTGCTGTAGATACTTCAATTCCTGTAAATGATTTAAATCAATATCATTGTGATTACTCTCGTTCGTTTACTACATTAGGGATTGCTAATAATTTGTTTAATAAAATGAATGATTATGGTTCTCTTAATGTAGATCAACGCTCCCAGGCTAGACGTATTTTATTATGTTTATCCGATACGGTATCTCATGTTGCTAAACAACCAAATGTACCTGCAGAAGATAAGCAATACTTAAAATCGCTAAATAATGATTTATTAAAAACAGTAGAGTACGCGCCAGTTTGGATTATTATCGGCGTAGCTTCAGCGCTTGCTGTAGGTACTATGATAGGTTGGCGACGGGTTGCAGTAACCATTGGTGAAAAAATCGGTAAAAAAGGGATGACTTATGCTCAAGGCGTCTCTGCACAAATTACAACCGCATTATCAATCGGTATAGCAAGCTATACTGGAATGCCTGTATCAACAACTCAAGTTCTTTCCTCATCGGTTGCTGGTACGATGATTGTTGATGGTGGTGGAGTACAAAGTAAAACAATTAAAAATATTGCATTAACTTGGATTCTTACATTGCCAATTTCAATTTTGTTATCTGGGTCATTATTTTGGCTTGCTCAAAAATTAATTTAGTAGTAAAAAGGAAGTATAAATTCTAATTTAATTAGAGTGTCAAAAATAGGAAGGAGTGAATATTATGGCTTATAAACATATTTTAGTCGCAGTGGATTTATCACCTGAAAGTGAAGTTCTTGTTGAAAAAGCAGTCTCTATGGCTAGACCATATAATGCTCAAATATCACTAATTCATGTCGGTATTAATTATTCTGATCTTTATACTGGTTTAGTTGATATTAATATGAATGATATGAAAGATCGTATCACTGAAGATGCTCATATTGCATTGAATAAACTTGCTGATGATGCTGGTTATCCAATTGCACACACTCTTTCTGGCAATGGTGAATTTGGCCAAGTATTAATTGAAGCTATCCATGAATATGGTGCAGATCTGGTTGTTTGTGGTCATCACCAAGATTTCTGGAGCAAATTAATGTCTTCTGCTCGTCAACTAATTAATAATACCCATATTGATACGTTGATTGTTCCTTTGAAAGATGAAGAGCTTTCCGAAGAACCAGCTAAATGAAATATTCGATGTCAACCCGCTATATAGCGGGTTTTTTGTATTTAATGCAGAATAATCTATTATTTACTTCAATATTATAAAGGTAAATTCAGACAATTATCATGAGTAAAGGGGATTGAATATGAATATCGCTTTAGTTACTGGGGCTTCTTCTGGTTTCGGTCAAGCTATCTGTCGAAAACTTATTGCTGACGGTTATAAAGTCATTGGTGCTGCAAGAAGAGGTGATAAATTACAGAAACTTGCTGATCAGTTAGGGGATAATTTTTTACCTTTAACGTTTGATGTCACCAAAAAAGATGCAGTCGAAACCATCTTGTTACAACTACCGAAAGAATTTCAACCGATTGATATATTAATCAATAATGCTGGATTGGCACTGGGATTAGAACCTGCATATGAAGCTGACTACAATGATTGGCAAACCATGATTCAAACTAATATTATTGGCTTAGTTCACCTAACTCATCAAATTTTACCGAGTATGGTTGAACGCAATTATGGTTACATAATAAATCTTGGATCAGTGGCGGGAACTTATGCTTATAAAGGTGGTAATGTTTATGGTGCCTCAAAAGCATTTGTTAAGCAATTTAGTGCTAATTTACGGACAGATTTATTAGGTAAAAGAATCAGAGTAACAAATATTGAACCAGGATTATGTGGTGGTACAGAATTTTCAAATGTACGATTCCATGGTAATGACGAACAAGCCGCGACAGTTTATAAAGATGTTGATTATGTTACTCCTGAGGATATTGCTAATACGGTGTCATGGTTAGTGAATACACCAAATCATTTTAATGTGAATTCAATTGAAATTATGCCAGTTGCCCAAGCTTCGGCAGGGTTATCTGTTTGTAAACAAGTTTAACATTAAACCAAATTGGCATTGATATATATCAATGTGTTAAATAAAAAATAATAAAAAAATAGAATTGAAAATCAAAATAGACTTGCACTTATGTTAATGGATTGCTATCCTTTTCGCTTGTGATTTTGATTGAGGTTTTAGCAATGACATTTTCTGACGTAACAAAAACATTTGCGACAAGCTTACCTGGTACCGACTCGTATGTAAAACTACGTAAGGCTATGAGGACTTTAATCCAAGATGATCCAAAAAATGCATCAGTTTATTTTTTGATCTTTGGATTTGCGCGTACTTATGTCATGTTATATGAAGATCAGGAAGTTTCGCCACAATTTGCTGAAGACAATCAGAAGTTAATGTTATCGTATCTCAATATACTTGATGAAGCATTAAAAAAACAGGATGCAGAAAGTATCTACCAAGCCTTAAATAAGGTAGTGAACGAATACGAAAACAGCAAAAAAGTTTTTTAATTTTTACAGCCTGACATGAAAATGTCAGGCTGTTTTGTTTAGGGATTTTTTTAGGAAAAATAATGAAAACTATGATGATGATTTCAGGTATTATTGGCACCACCGGCACTATTATTAATTATAGGGCGGGTTGATTTTTCCTTAAAAATATCGAAAACCCGCCAAAAAAGGCGGGTTTTTTGTTTTATAAAATAAAAAATATTTAAAAACATTAATAACAGAAAAAAAGAATTCAAAATATTGATTTTATAAGTGATTCTAAAAAATTGCATTTTGAATTGTCATTGGCATAAATTAGAAAAATAAGTAAGGTGTGATATGAAAGTTTTAAAATTTGGAGGAACATCTGTTGCTAACGCAGAACGCTTTTTGCGTGTAGCAGAGATTATTGAGAATAATGCTAAACAAGAACAAACAGCAACAGTTTTATCTGCACCAGCTAAAATTACCAATCATTTAGTCGCAATGGTTGAAAAAACTGTAGCACGACAAGATATACAAACAAATATTTATGATGCAGAAAAAATCTTTGCGGATCTCTTAGCAGGAATATCACAAGCACTGCCTAATTTTGCCTATGAAGAGATGAAAAAATTTGCACTCAATGAGTTAAATAATGTCAAACAATTGTTAGAAGGTATTCGGTTATTAGGTCAATGTCCTGACAGTATTAATGCTACTATCATTTGCAGAGGTGAAAAACTTTCAATTGCAATCATGCAAGAGGTGCTAAAAGCAAAAGGTCATGCAGTGACCGTAATTAATCCGGTAGCAATGTTAATTGCCGAAGGTGATTATTTAGAATCAACGGTTGATATTGTTGAATCTTCCCATCGCATCAGCGAAATGAATATTCCACCAGAAAATATTATTTTGATGCCAGGTTTTACCGCCGGAAATGAAAAAGGTGAATTAGTTGTTCTTGGTCGTAATGGATCTGATTATTCGGCATCAGTTTTAGCTGCATGTTTACGTGCAAATAGCTGTGAAATTTGGACCGATGTGGATGGGGTTTATACGTGTGATCCTCGAATTGTTCCAGATGCCAAATTATTAAAAACCATGTCTTATCAAGAGGCAATGGAGTTATCTTACTTTGGTGCAAAAGTGCTTCATCCAAGAACAATTTTGCCAATCGCCCAATTCCAAATTCCATGCTTAATTAAAAATACCAATAATCCAGATGCTCCGGGGACTTTAATTGGTGCTAATGTTGTGGATAGTTCAACTCCAGTAAAAGGTATAACCAATTTAAATAATATGGCGATGATTAATGTATCAGGGCCAGGGCTAAAAGGTATGGTAGGTATGTCTGCTCGAGTATTTTCTGCTATGACTTATGCCGGGATTTCGGTGGTACTGATTACTCAATCATCATCTGAATATAGTATTAGTTTTTGTGTTCCTCAAACCGAACTATATCGTGCTGAAGAGGCATTAAGTGATGAATTTTATTTAGAATTAAAAGATGGCTTACTTGAACCTATCGAAGTGATTGACAAATTGGCAATTATTTCTGTTGTTGGTGATGGTATGCGAACGTTACGTGGTTTATCAGCTAACTTCTTTACTGCATTAGCTCGAGCCAATATTAACATCGTAGCAATTGCACAAGGTTCATCAGAGCGTTCAATTTCGGTTGTGGTTGATAATGATGTTGCTGTAATGGGAGTACGTGTAACGCACCAAATGCTTTTTGGTACAGACAAAATGCTAGATGTGTTTGTTATTGGTGTTGGTGGTGTTGGTGGTGCATTGGTCGATCAAATTGGTCGTCAACAAAAATGGCTTAAAAATAAACAGATCGATTTACGGGTTTGTGGTTTATTCAATTCCAAACATTCTGTACTTAATCGTGATGGTATTGATTTAGCTAATTGGCGTGATCAAATAAAACAAAGTGATACAGATTATACTCTAAATAGTATTATTGATTTTGCTAAAAACAATCGATTACTTAATCCAATTTTAGTTGATTGTACTTCAAGTAGTGATGTATCAGATAAATATGTTGATTTCCTTGCCAATGGCTTCCATGTGGTCACACCGAATAAGAAAGCCAATACAAGTTCAATGGCTTATTATCTTCGTCTACGTCAAGAAGCGGCCAATAGTAAACGTAAGTTTCAATATGATACCAATGTTGGTGCTGGTTTACCTGTAATAGAAAATTTACAAAATCTGCTCAATGCTGGTGATGAACTGATCAAGTTTTCCGGCATATTATCTGGATCGTTATCTTTTATTTTTGGCAAATTAGATGAAGGTATGTCTTTATCAGAAGCGACTAAATTGGCGAAAGAAAAGGGCTTTACCGAACCAGATCCTCGTGATGACTTATCAGGGACAGATGTAGCCAGAAAATTGTTGATTTTAGCCAGAGAATCAGGATTACAACTGGAATTAGATCAAATTAAAGTTGAATCAGTTCTGCCTGCGGAATATTCTCAAGGTAATATCGATGAGTTTATGTCAAAACTACCACAACTAGATGCTGAATTTAAAGAAAAATCAGAAAAAGCAGCCAAAGAAGGAAAAGTATTACGATATGTAGGTAGTATTGATGGTGGTCAATGTTGCGTCAAAATTGAAGCTGTAGATACAGATGATCCACTTTATAAAGTTAAAAATGGTGAAAATGCTTTAGCATTTTATACTAGGTATTATCAACCAATTCCATTAGTATTACGTGGTTATGGCGCTGGTAATGACGTGACAGCAGCAGGTGTTTTTGCTGACATTCTACGAACCACATCGGGAAAAATTGGAGGCTAAATGAGTCATAAATCATTAACTGTTTATGCTCCTGCATCAATGGCAAACATTAGTGTTGGTTTTGATATTTTGGGGGCGGCAATCAATCCAATTAGTGGTGCAATGTTAGGTGACTGTATTACTATTGAGTCTGCAACTGAGTTTAACCTTACTTGCAAAGGTCAGTTTGTCAAAAAACTGCCAAAAGACCCAAAATTCAATATTGTTTATCAATGTTGGCAGCGTTTCTGTAAGGCTATGGATAAAACATTGCCTGTTAGTATAACTCTTGAAAAAAATATGCCAATTGGTTCTGGTTTAGGATCAAGTGCTTGCTCAGTAGTTGGTGCTTTTGTTACATTAAATAAGTTTTTTAATGAACCATTTAATGAGTTTGAAATGCTTTCGATGATGGGAGAGCTAGAAGGGCGTATATCTGGTAGTGTCCATTATGATAATGTCGCTCCTTGTTATTTAGGTGGTATGCAACTTATTCTTGATGAAATGGGTGTTATCAGTGAGTCGATACCTCACTTTGAAAATTGGTATTGGGTAATGGCCTATCCTGGTATTAAAGTCTCTACAGCAGAAGCCAGAGCTATTCTGCCTGCTCAATACCAAAAAGCTGATTGTGTCGCTCATGGTCGCTATGTCGGTGGTTTTTTGCATGCTTGTTATACTAAACAACCTAAACTTGCTGCGGCAATGTTAATTGATAATATTGCTGAACCTTATCGTAAACAATTACTACCTAATTTTGATGAAACTCAAAAGAAAGTAAAACAACTTGGTGCATTAGCTTCAGGGATATCAGGATCTGGACCGACGATGTTTGTTGTGGCGGATAATCTTGAAACGGCACAGCAGATAGAGTCATTATTAAAAAGCTCTTATCTACAAAATGAAGATGGTTTTACCCATATTTGTAAAATAGATCCACAAGGTGCAAGAGTGATTTAAGTTAATTGTTATTCAATTTAACAATAAGATTAAATCAAAAAGAAAACAATTAAAGTATAAAATAGTTGGAACAAATTATGAAATTGTATAACTTAAAAGATCATTCTGAACAAGTTAGTTTTGCTCAGGCCGTACAACAAGGATTAGGTAAAGGGCAAGGATTATTTTTCCCAGAGCAATTACCAAAATTTTCAGATGCAGAAATAGAGTCATTGCTAAATATGGATTTTGTTACTAGAAGTGCCAAAATATTATTGGCTTTTATTGGTAATGAAATTAGTGATAACGATATGCATCGATTAGTACAAAATGCCTTCCAATTCCCAGCTCCAGTCAAATCAGTAGAAGATGATATCGGTTCACTTGAACTGTATCATGGTCCAACATTAGCATTTAAAGATTTTGGTGGCCGCTTTATGGCACAAGCATTAGTTCAAGTCGCTGCGGATAAAAAAATCACAATCTTGACGGCAACCTCTGGGGACACTGGTGCAGCTGTTGCGCATGCTTTTTATCACTTACCGAATATTCGCGTAGTGATTTTATATCCAGAAGGTAAAATTAGCCCGTTACAAGAAAAACTATTTTGTACTTTAGGTGATAATATTCACACCATTGCTATTCAAAGTGATTTTGATGCCTGCCAAGCATTAGTTAAAAAGGCTTTTGATGATGAAGAGTTAAAAACTGCTATTGGTTTAAACTCAGCAAACTCTATTAATATAAGTCGGCTTTTAGCGCAAATTTGTTATTATTTTGAAGCTTATGCTCAATTGACAGCAAAACAACGAGAACAATTAGTTATTTCTGTGCCAAGCGGTAACTTTGGTGATTTAACTGCCGGATTGCTGGCTAAAACTATGGGATTGCCAATTAAACGTTTTATTGCTGCAACTAATGCCAACGACACTGTTCCTCGTTATTTAGAAACAGGTAAGTGGGAACCTCATAAAACTGTAGCTACATTATCTAATGCTATGGATGTAAGTCAGCCTAATAACTGGCCAAGAATTGAGGAAATTTATCAACGAGAAGGTTGGGTATTAAAATCATTAGGTCATGCAGCTGTTTCTGATAAGGTTTCTGTACAAACCGTTCAACAATTGGATAAAAAGGGTTATTTATCTGAGCCTCATGGAGCTATTGCTTATCGAGCTTTACGCGATCAATTGCAAGAAGGGGAGTATGGTTTATTTTTAGGAACAGCTCATCCAGCCAAGTTTAAAGAAGTGGTAGAGGATATTCTTGGTCGATCCATTCCATTACCACCTGCATTAGCTGAAAGGGCTGAAATGCCGTTGCTGTCTCATTATATGCCAGATGATTTTGCAAAATTACGCGATTTTTTAATCTCATTAACATGGTAAATCAATTTTCCGTCACTAAATAAGTGGCGGAAATCTAACATTCATTTGAGTATACTGCAGTTAGAAATAGTATGCAGTAACTTATATTACTTAGCTTAAATCTTGTTTAAAATAATAATTTCAGCTATTGTAATGTAGGTTAAACGTTTTCAGGATATATTTATGCACTGTCCGTTTTGTAATGCTGATGATACAAAGGTTATTGATTCTCGATTAGTTGGTGAAGGTTTTCAAGTTCGTCGTCGTCGACAATGTGTCGAATGTAATGAACGTTTCACAACCTTTGAAGTGGCTGAATTAATTATGCCTAATGTTATTAAAAGTAATAAGGTTCGAGAACCTTTTAATGAAGAAAAACTTCGTAATGGTATAAAACGAGCTCTTGAAAAACGTCCGGTTAGTTTTGATGCAATTGAAGATGCTATTACGCGTATTAAATCAAAACTTAGAGCTACTGGCGAACGTGAAGTGCAGGCAAAATTAATTGGTGATTTTGTAATTGAAGAGCTTAGAAATCTTGATAAAGTTGCTTACATACGCTTTGCTTCTGTTTATTTCAGTTTTGATGATATTGAACAATTCAGTAATGAAATAGCGAAGTTGCAACAAAAATAATCTTAATTTAAAAGATAGCTATGGATAAAGATCTATATTATATGCAGCAAGCTATAGAGCTCGCTGAACTTGGTCGCTTTACCACTACCCCTAATCCTAATGTTGGTTGTGTTATTGTTAAAAATGATCAGATCATTGGCAAAGGTTATCATCAAAAAGCCGGGCAACCTCATGCCGAAGTTTATGCATTAAGAATGGCTGGTGACCAAGCAAAAGGGGCAACGGCTTATGTAACATTAGAACCTTGCAGTCATTTTGGCCGAACTCCACCTTGTGCTGACGCTCTTATTCAAGCTGGCATAAAGCGGGTAATTATTGCTATGCAAGATCCTAATCCTAACGTTGCTGGTAATGGCATTAAACGATTAAAAGATGCTGGAATTGAAGTTCAAGTTGGCGTTTTAACCGAGCAAGCCGAAACGATTAATAAAGGTTTTTTAAAACGTATGCGAACAGGTCTGCCATACGTTCAACTTAAAATGGCGGTTTCATTGGATGGTAAAATTGCTATGGCCTCCGGTGAAAGTAAATGGATTACATCTGCATTAGCAAGACAAGATGTTCAACAATATAGAGCTCAAGCTAGTTGTATATTGAGCACAAGGAAAACAGTTCAAGCTGATAATGCCAGTTTAACTGTTAGATTTAGTGAATTGCCTGATTCAATTAAAAAAATTTATCCTTTCGATGAAGTTCGCCAACCAGTACGAGTGATAATCGATAGTCAAAATCAAATGATGGGTAATGAAAATATTTTCGATCAATCTGGTGAAATATGGATTGTTCGCAAGCAAAATCTGCCAATATTATCTTCAAATAGCAAACTTATCATTGAATCATCAAATAATCATCAAGTTGATTTATCAAAGTTATTATCCATATTAGCTGAGCAACAAATTAATTCTGTATGGGTTGAAGCTGGAGCTCATTTAGCCGGTGCACTAATTGAACAAGATCTGGTTGATGAATTAATCATATATTATGCTCCTAAATTGCTAGGTCATAATGCCCAAGACATGTGCGTATTACCTAATCTACAAAAACTCTCATTAGCGCCGCAATTTCGTTTTGAATCAGTTGAAATGATCGGTGATGATTTAAGGATTATTTTAAAAAGAAAGTAAACTTTAATCTTGGCGATAGTTGAATAATCTAGTTTGAATAAGATCAAACGGAAAATAGAAAAGCGATTTAATTGATATGTATGATAAAACAAAATTTAGTATGCTCAATATTGATGATTTTTTTAGTTCAGATCAATATCAGACTATTGAAGATTTCAGTTATGCTGATGTCCAAGGAATACTAAAAGGTGGTTATCAAATTGAATTTTTTTATATTTTAGATCATGTTGAAGTATTATCAATTCAAGAAGTTATGGATAACACTTTTTTAATTGATAAAGCTAATCAAATTTTAAGTTACCTTGGTTTTGATTTTAAGATTGGTCACCCGTTTGAATTAACTGATGAATTTAACCATAATTATAGATTTAAAGATGGTAGTTATAATAAAGATTATATGCTTTATTACTATGATTTTGAAGGCATGTTAATTGTTTTAGGTATTACTTGGGAAGGCGTTTTAATCTCATTTGAAATGGTTAACAATAAAAAAATTATCAATAATCGTCTGGAATTTTTTAATACCTAATATTCTTCTTATAGTTTAAAAACTTACTGTATTAACCGCTTTAATTGATTGATTGTTAATCAGTTGGAGGTAACCTCCCATGAGTTCATATCGTCTCTTCTCATGGGATGGTTATATTAGTTGCCTTGAAGGATTGTTAATAGCTCTTCTGGTTTTTTAACGGATTGAATTCGCGCTAAAGTATCTTCAGCAATAACTGCTCTTGTTAATTGACGCAAAATATCTAAGTGTTCATTACTTTTTGCCGCTATACCAATAACAACATAGGCAATATTATTATCTTCATCCCAATTTATACCATCAGGGTAATAGATAACTTTTAATCCTGTTTGTATAACACTATCACGTTTATCGGTAGTTCCATGAGGAATTGCTATACCATTACCCAGAAAAGTTGATATTTGCAGATCACGATCGAACATCGATTGAGTATAATCGGGCTTTACTAATCCCGCTTTTATCATATTTTCTGATACCGCTTTTATTGCATCTTGTTTAGTATAAACGCCATTTATAATAGATATATCTTCAATTTTTAATTGTATATTGCTCATTTATTTACCTTAAAAATTCATATATATTCAAAAGATCAATTTATTAGCCATATTTAATAATTGACTTTTTATTTTTCAACAGTCGATTTTCGTTTTTCACGTATACGACATAAACCTAATAAAATCGCTCCGACTAATGCACCTATAAAAATACAACCAACCCACATGAAAGGTTTATTGACTAAAGGTAGGACTAAAAATCCTCCATGAGGTGCAGGAACTTGGATTTGACTAATAAAAGTTAATACTGAGGCAATAGCTGATGAAAACATCATAATTGGAATAACGTGTAATGGATCTTTGGCAGCAAATGGAATAGCGCCTTCGGTTATATGAGTTGAACCAAGTATATAATTTACAATGCCAGCAGCACGTTCTTCTTCAGTAAATGCTTTACTTCGGAAAATAGTAGTTGCAAAGGCAATAACAAAAGGAGGTACAATGCAGGCAGCGGAAACACCAGCCATAAAATAGTAATTACCTTCTCCTAACAGCATTGTACCTGTTACATAAGCAGCTTTATTGATAGGGCCACCGAAGTCGAAAGAGCACATTCCACCAATAACAATTCCTAATAAAATAGGATTAGCAGATTGCAATGAGGCTAACCATTCTTTCATGCCATTATTAACAACAGCAATCGGTCCACCAAGTAAAAACATGCCTGCACCAATCACAAATACCCCTATTAATGGCATTATGAAAATTGATTTAAGTCCTTCAAATGCACGAGGAAGGCCATCTAAAAGTCTTTTAACAATCAGCATTAAATAACCAGCAGCGAATCCAGCAATAATACCACCTAAAAAACCTGCACCAGTTATATTAGCAATTAAACCACCGACAAAACCAGCTACCATACCTGGTCGCCCACTTATTGAATAAGCTAAAAAACCTGTAAAAATAGGGACCATAATACCGAAAGCTTGGCCACCAATTTTCATTAGTAATGCAGCAAACTCATTATATTCAGGATTGCTTTGATCTGCGGAATAAATACCCCATAGAAATGACAATGCAATTAATACTCCTCCAGCAACAACGAATGGTAACATATTTGAAACACCACTCATAAGATGCTTATATATTTGTCGACCAATAGATTCTTTTAATTCATTTTGATTTGGTAGTTCTGATGAGTGACTGTTGTTTTTTAATTTTTTGCGAATAGGTACTGTTCCTGAGTTTATTTTTTCAATAAGCATAGTCGCTTTATGAATACCATCTTTTACAGGTACTTCAATAACCGGTAATCCATTAAAACGATCAGGATTAACATCTTTATCAGCCGCAATAATCACACCTATTGCATCAGCAATATCTGCATCAGTAATTAGGTTTTCTACACCACTTGCGCCATTGGTTTCTACTTTAATTTCAACCCCAGCTTTTTGAGCTGCTGATTTCAATGCTTCTTCTGCCATATAGGTATGTGCTATACCAGTAGGACAACCTGTTACTGCTAGTATTTTTTTCATAACAATTTTCCATTTAATTTTATTTTATTTGAGTCACTTCAAGTTGTTTGATATAGGTACTAACTTTGTTTAATAATCCTAAACCATTTGATTCGGCAACATTGGCACCAGTTGCTGATGCCTTTTTCATGGCTAGTTCATAATTGTTTTGAGCAGGAAGCCATTCGCTAAGAAATGCAGCTAGCGATGCATCTCCTGCACAAGCAGAACTTAATTGTTTTATGGATACTGAATTACAGAACCAAATATTTTTCCCGTTTGAAAAGTAAAGTCCTTTTGAACCCATAGTTAGTAAAATATTTTGTGCTCCTTGCTGATGAACATTTTCTAATGCTGCAATTATTTGCTCTGTTGTATCAGTTGTAAAACCAAAAATATCTTTTAACTCTTCATTATTAGGTTTGATAAGTAAAGGTTTATAAATTAATAAATCTTTTAATTTAGTATGACTAATATCTAAAATTATTTTGATATTTTTGCTTATGCAAATTTTTAAAATTAATTCCAAATAATCAGGTTCAATGTTATTTGGCAAACTACCACTTATAACTAAATAACTGTTATTGTTGAGTGACTCAATAATAGTTAGCATTTCAGCTTTTTTGTTATCAGGAATAAAAGGTCCCTTAGAGACCAATTTAAATTCATTTTGTTCATCATTAATAAAAACATTAATTCTGGTAATATCATCGATCAAACAAGGGATAGTTTGAATTTGCATCTTAGTTAGTTCATCAATAATATATTTTCCCGAAAAACCACCAAAAAAGCCTAATGCACAAGTAGGTTTATCAAATTTATTTAATACAATTGAAACATTAACTGCTTTACCGTTAGGGCTATATTCTGTATCTAGTGTTCTATTTACTGAATTGGGTTTTAGCCCTTGGCAATGAATATTCATATCAATTGCAGTATTAAGTGTTAAAGTGTAAATCATATGATTTCCTTTATAACTTACCTGCACAGCCACAAGTTGTAATGATTTTTTTGACAATCTCTTTCATTGCTGCTTTAGCTGGTTTCATATAGTGTCGAGGATCATTAGCATCTGGATTTTCAATAAAGTATTGTTTTAGGGCATCAGAAAAAGCAATTTTTAATTCAGTTGCAACATTTACTTTACAAATACCACGTTTGATACATTCGCGAACATCTTTATCTGGAACACCTGAAGCGCCATGTAAAACTAATGGTATATCTACTACTGAACGAATTTCGGATAAGCGGTCAAAATCAAGTTTTGGTTCTGATTTATACATTCCATGTGCTGTACCTATCGCAATAGCCAGAGAGTCTATATTTGTTTTCTTAACAAATTCTATAGCTTGTTGTGGATTTGTATATAATGCATCTTTAGCATCGACAACAAGATCATCTTCAACACCACCAAGGCGGCCAAGTTCTGCTTCAACACTTACGTCATATCGGTGAGCATAATCAACAACACGTTTTACGAGGGCAATATTTTCATCGAAAGGAAAGTGTGAACCGTCAATCATTACTGATCTAACACCAGCATTAATTTTGTTAGTTATATCATTGAATTCTTCATGGTGATCTAAGTGTACTGCTAATGGAACATTATGTTTTCTTGATAATTCATTGGCAATAGCAATGATATTTTCAGTTCCTGCATAGCTATATGTTCCTGGTGTACCAGCCAAAATGACAGGAGATTGACATTCTGCCACGGTTTCAACAATTACTTGCATTGTCTCTAAATTATGAATATTAAAGGCGGGAATAGCATACTGCTCTTTTTGGGCTTTTTTTAACATATTATGACTTGAGATAATACTCATTTTACTGCTCCTTAACTGTAGTGAACCTCATAACCTTAAGTTACTTTCAAATTGGAATTATTTTTTATCAATTATGATTGCAAAATGAAAGTTATACTAGTGTAAATTTTGTGAGATGGATCACAAATACTAACTTTTGTCGCTGAATAAGAAATGTAATTGAGTATTTTTTTTGTCAAAAATTTTTTCCTAACCTAGAATAAGAAATAACGGATCATATATATGAAAATTATATAGTTACAGTTTGAAAAAGTTATGGTTCGTTACTAAATATTTATATGACCTGTTTTATGTGTCTTGTACAAAGTATTTACCATTAACATAGGAAGTGAAAATTGGCTAAAGCATCTTCAGCGCTATTGAAACGTCGATTAGATATCGCAAAAATTGTACGCCAAAATGGTGAAGTAAAAGTTGATGAGTTGTCTGATCAGTTAAAGGTTTCTCATGTTACTATCCGACAAGATTTAACTTACCTTGAGCAACAAGGATATTTAAAACGTTCATTTGGCGGCGCTATTTATATTTCTCCAGAAGGGCAAGTGCATAATTCTGCTTCAATTAATTCAAGTCAAACCAAAGGCAATTCTGATATTGATTTAGCAAAAGCTTGTTTAAGCTATATTAATGATGGTGATACTATTTTTTTAGGACATGGTTTTTTAACCCGGAAACTAATCCCTTTTTTGCATAAAAAAAAATCGTTACGTATTATCATGAATGACCTAAGAAATGCACAATTAGTACGTGAATTTTCTGATGCAGAAGTCATTTTAATTGGTGGCGTTTTATGTGAAGGAAATATTATTAAAAGCTGTAATGACCTAATCAGTATTCGCAATAACTACGCCATTTCCCATTTCATTATCGAATTGGCAGCAATTGATGAAAATAATGATCTAATTATTGAAAATAGTGAACAAAAAGAAACATATCAACAAATCTTAAAAAACTCTAAACATACTATTGGTCTTTTATTAGAAAGATCTTTGCTTACGGATAATCATAGTATTGGTAAATTAAAACATATAGATGTCACAATTTTATCTAAAGCAGCGGTGACTGAATATCATCACCAATTGTTAAATTCTAATTTTAAACAAATTGCAATTAATAAATATTGTATGACTTATCATAATCTATTGGGGACATAACTAAGATGGAATTTAAAATTTGTACTGTAGGTGAATTGCTGGTTGAATTTTTGGCAAAGGAAAGTAATCAACGCTTTGATCAAACAGGTGAATTTATTGGTCCTTATCCAAGTGGTGCTCCAGCAATATTTGCCGATCAAGTCGCTAAATTAGGTTTTCCTGTCATTTTTTTTAGCTGTGTGGGAAAAGATAGCTTTGGAAAAATGTGTATTAATCGGCTTAAAAAAGATGGTGTGATTATTGACGGTATAACTTCACATAGTATGGCTAATACTGGTAGTGCGTTTGTTAGTTATCAAGACCATAGTGATAGAGATTTCATTTTTAATATTCCTAATAGCGCATGTGGTTTGTTATCGTTTAATCATATTGATGAAAAATTGTTAAAAGATTGTACTCATTTGCATGTTATGGGCTCTTCGCTTTACTCTTTTCGAGCCATTGATGCCATGAGAAAAGCATTAGATATCATTAAAAATAAAGGAGGAACAATTTCGTTTGATCCTAATTTACGTAAAGAGATGTTTAACATTCAAGAAATGGAGCAATCTTTTGGTTATATTATGGAGTATACTGATATTTTCTTACCTAGCGAAAATGAGGTTTGTTATTTTGCTCAAAATAATGATGAGAGTGAACAACAAACTATGTCAACTTTATTAAACAATGGTATTAAGCATATTGTTGTAAAAGGTGGTGCTAAAGGTGCCAATTATTATGGTTTAGATGAACAAAAAAGCTTAAAAATGATTCATGTTGATGGTTTTAATGTCAATCCAGTCGATCCAACAGGCGCTGGTGATTGTTTTGGTGCAACATTTGTCAGTTTATTATTAGCCGGGTATCCTGTTGAAACAGCATTGCAATTTGCTAATGTGAGTGGTGCATTAGCTGTATCAAAACAAGGGCCAATGGAAGGAACATCTTCACTTGTCGAAATCAAACAGTTTTTATCACAACATACAACTGTTTAACGAGGTAATGAAAACTTAATTTTCCTTTTTACAAAAAAATCCCAATAACATTGTTATTGGGAAAACATAAGGAATAGGAAAACAATGAAATAAATGCATTGTCGAATCTAGTATGCTCTTTTTTTAAAAAAATGTAAGTAAAGATCTCTATATGTTTGTTTAAATAGTTAGTATTTTTTTTGTTAATTTAGAGTAAAGAAAAATTGTTATCTTATTTTAATTAATTTTGTTATAAGAAAATTTCTAGCAATGAATTTAAGAATAATTTGCCATGGTCTGTTATTTGCCAATTTTTTTCATCTTCAATTAAATAATTCTTTTCGATAGCAAGTGAAATTGATTGTTCAATAGATTGTATAGGTAAAAATGTTCTTTGTTCAAACTCCATTTTAGGTGTTGGTTCAAATAGTCTGAATCTATTCATAAAAAATTCAAAGGCTAATTCATCTTTAGCTACAGTATAAGAACGCTCTAAATAACGTCCTTGCATATATCCCTGCGGGTGTTTTGTTTTTACCGTACGAATAATAGTACCGTCATTTTGTGTTAGTTTGCCATGAGCACCACAACCAATACCGATATAATCGCCGAATCGCCAATAATTTAAATTATGTTGACATTGATAATTTGGTTTTGCATAAGCCGATGTTTCATATTGCTGATATCCATGGTTAGTTAGCAATTGGTGTCCTTGTTGATAAATATCCCAGAGCATATCATCATCAGGTAAAAGTGGAGGTTTAGAACCAAACAAAGTATTCGGCTCAATTGTTAGTTGATACCAAGATAGATGTGGTGGTGCGATTGCAATTGCCTGTTTAAGATCATGCAATGCATCCTGAATTGTTTGATTTGGTAAACCATGCATTAAGTCTAAATTAAAGCTTTTTAAATTTAAATCATGAGCTAATTTTCCTGCATCTATCGCTTCTTGTGGATTATGAACTCGTCCTAATTTCTGAAGTTTATCTGATTGAAAGCTTTGTACTCCAATCGATATACGGTTGATACCAGCTTGCTGATATCCTTTGAATCTTTCAACATCAACGGAATTAGGATTTGCTTCGATAGTAATTTCTGCATTATGATTAATTGGTATTATTTTGTTTATACTTACCAACAATTTATTAATTAATTCAGCAGAAAAAAGGCTTGGGGTTCCACCACCTATGAAAATTGAATGAATGGGACGATCATGAGTAAGCAATACATCTTGTTTTAAATCATTAATTAAATGATCAATATATGCAGAGTAATCCGGCGCACTCTTCATTTTGTGTGAATTAAAATCGCAATATGGACATTTTTGCACGCACCATGGCATATGTATATATAAACTCAGTGGAATTTTATACTGAAACATATGCCTTTCCTCAAATTTTTTACAAAGCGTAAGTAACTGATTAGAAATAGCTGGCTATATTACTCCAATTTAGTAAAAAAAGCTTTTATTGTCTGTATTCCGTTTTTATAATTCGAGTAATATGCGTACAATTAGTTCTAGATTAAAGGCAGTATTTGCCAAGCAGATTAAATAGTTAGGAGTAAATATGAGTATTATTAAGCAGATTTTAGATAGTTATGCTACCGGTTCGTCATTGAGTTTATCAGTCCATCAAAATATATTTGGTGAATTACCTGTCTTAGTGATTAAACATCCAAAATGTTCAGCAGCAGTATCGTTACAAGGCGCTCATTTACTATTTTGGCAACCTTCAACAGAAACGACACCCGTTATTTGGTTGAGTCAAAAAGCAAATTTTAAAAAAGAAATGGCAATTAGAGGTGGCGTGCCAATTTGTTGGCCATGGTTTGGTAAATTGGGTGATCCTATGCATGGTTTTGCTCGTTTAGTTGAATGGCAATTAGATTCTTGTAAAGAAGACAATAATGGTGTTGATCTAACTTTATCATTAACCAATAACCAACAGACAGAACGTTTTTTCACAAAACCTTTTCAGGCATGGTTAACCATTCATGTGGGACAAACTTGTGAAGTGACATTATCTTGCCAAGGAGATTTTGAAGCAACAAGTGCATTACATACTTATTTTGGTATTAATAATATTGATAATGTTACTGTTAAAGGTTTAGGGGATTTATATCAAGATCGCTTACCAGTTGAAAATAAACCGGCTATTTTAGGACAACTAACCTTTAATCAAGAAGTTGATCGTGTTTATACTAATGCTGATGAAGCAATCACCATCTTTGATGGGAAACGAACTATAAAATTAACTAATATTAATGCAAGTGATGTCGTTACTTGGAATCCTTGGATAGATAAAGCTAAAGCAATGGCTGATTTCGCTGATCAAGAATATCAATCTATGGTATGCGTTGAGACCTGTCGTATTAATAAACCGTTAAAATTATCGACAACACAAAAATCAGTATATGGGTTTAAGATTGAAGTGATTTAAGCATTATATTTTGCTTATTATAAATGCAATCAATATGTGACTTTATCTTTGTAGAGTTGATTATTTGATTGCGTTTACTAACATAACACTTTATAATCCCTAGCGCTTTTTAGAGCACTAATTTTATAACCAACTACTGGGTCGCCTGTAATTGGTTTTTATTTTGAATAAATAAGAGAAATCAATATGTTTACATTTAAAGCTGAAGTAAGAAAAGAGCATGGTAAGGGTGCGAGCCGCCGCCTGCGTCACGCTGGTCAGTTCCCGGCTATTGTCTATGGTGGAACAGAACCTGCAGTTTCTATCGTGTTAGATCACAACCAAGTGTTCAATATGCAAGAAAAACCAGAATTTTATTCTGAAGTATTAACTATTGAAATTGATGGTAAAGCAGTTAAAGTTAAAGTACAAGCAGTACAACGTCATCCATTTAAACCAAAATTAGTTCATATGGATTTTGTACGTGCATAATTGCTGATTGTTGAAGTATTATTCAACATATTTTTAGATAAAAGGTCACCATATAGGTGACCTTTTATTTTTTTATTTGAGTCTAAAAAAGACAAATACCTATTATTATGATTTATTCTATTAACTTGATGTATACTGGTAATCAAACATAATAAAATAAATTGTAGATGACACCATTTTAGGAGAACTTCATGTCTGATATCCCAGCTTGCGATTTAGTTATTTTTGGCGCTAAAGGGGATTTAACGAGGCGTAAACTTTTACCGTCTCTATATCAATTAGAAAAATATGGAAAGTTACCAAAACAGACAAAAATTCTAGGTGTAGGCCGTGCTGATTGGGATCAAAAGGCTTATGCTGAAGTAGCTAAAGATGCGTTGACCTCATTTATGTCCGAGCCTTTAGATGAAAGTGTTTGGCAACGACTTAGTCAGCGTCTAAACTTTCATAAATTAGATGTTAATGATATATCAGGGTTTGATTCTTTGAAAAATAAACTTGAAAAATCGCATCCTGCTATTTTTTATTTTGCTATGCATCCGAATGCATTTGGGACTATCTGTCAAGGCTTAGCAGCTGCAGGTTTGAACCAATCTCAAAGTCGAATTGTCATGGAAAAGCCATTAGGTTTTGATTTACAATCATCGAAAGAAATTAATGATTCAGTTGCAAAATTTTTTAGTGAGTCACAAGTTTATCGTATTGATCATTATTTAGGCAAAGAGTCAGTTTTAAATTTACTTGCATTACGCTTTGCTAACCCTGTGTTTGCTGCATTTTGGGATAGAAATTCAATCGATCATGTTGAAATAACTGTTGCCGAACAAGTTGGAATTGAGGGGCGTTGGGGTTATTTTGATAAAGCTGGGCAAATGCGAGATATGGTGCAAAATCATTTATTACAAATTCTTACTATGATTGCAATGTCGCCACCGGCAAATCTTGACGATAATAGTTTGCGTAGAGAAAAGATTGCAGTACTGAATGCATTACGTCCAATTAATAAAGCTAATATTCGTGAAAAAGTAGTTAGAGGCCAATATACGGCTGGATTTGTTAATGGTATTAATGTGCCTGGTTATTTAGAAGAAGATGGTGCTAATAAGCAAAGTAATACGGAAACATTTGTTGCTATTCGTGTGGATATAGATAATTGGCGTTGGGCAGGGGTTCCTTTCTATTTAAGAACGGGTAAACGCTTACCAAGCAAATGTTCTGAAGTTGTGGTTTATTTTAAATCTTTACCGCTTAATTTATTTAGCGAATCTTATTCAGAATTGCCACAAAATAAACTAACTATCCGTTTACAGCCAGATGAAGGTATGGACATTGAAATTTTAAATAAAGTTCCTGGCTTAGATAGTACTCATAATTTACAAACTACTAAGCTAGACTTAAGTTTTAGAGAAACATTTCATCAACATAGTGCTGATGCTTATGAGCGTTTATTATTAGAAGTGATGCGTGGCAGACAAGCTTTATTTGTTCACCGTGATGAAGTTGAAGCAGCATGGAAATGGGTTGATTCAATTATTAGTGCTTGGAATTTAGATAATGAATTACCAAAAACCTATCCTGCAGGTACTTGGGGACCTGTCGCTTCAGTGGCTTTGATCACTAAAGATGGTCATTCATGGCATGAGTTTGAATAGAGGAAATGCGAAAATGTTTACATTAAATAAATACTCAAACAATCAATTATTGATTGAAGATTTAGCTGCCCATATTGTTAAAGAACTAAAAAAGGCTATTGAAAAAAAAGGACATGCCTCTATCGCCGTATCCGGTGGAAAAACACCTATACCACTATTTAAATTACTAAGCCAACAAGATTTAGATTGGCATAAGGTTTTTATTACATTAGTTGATGATCGATGGGTAGCTGATACTGATGATGCGAGTAATGAGAAGTTAGTATTAACTTATTTACTACAAAATAAGGCTAAATTAGCTAATTTTGTCGGCTTGAAAAATAATTGTGATAATCCATTCGACGGTGCAGAAATTACCGATAAAATATTAAATAAAATTCCGATGCCATTTGATGTGTTAATTTTGGGAATGGGTGAAGATGGACATACTGCCTCGCTTTTCCCTGGTGCAGCTAATTTAATGGCGGGGTTAGATATGAAATCCGGTCGCAAAGTTATCGGTATGACACCATTAACTGCTCCACTTGATCGTATTACCTTAACATTACCTACTATTTTAGATAGTGAAAATATCTATTTACATTTAGTCGGTGAAAGTAAGATGCAAGTACTTGAGCAAGCAGAACAAGGCGACAATATTAATCAAATGCCTATTCGTGCAGTTTTGCAGCAAAACAAAGTTAATGTTATTGGTTTTTGGACTGCTTCTTAACTAAATCAAGATTGCCAGTTCTGACTGGCAATATTCTAATTTTCAGTCTGGTACTAAAATCTATTGTTACCAAAAATCATTTATCTTTTATATTTATAATGCTCTGATCAACAGCATTTTTTATTAGAAAACATAACGTTTAGTATTTAATAACTACATACATAATTCCTCTTAATATTTTTTATTACTTTATTCCAGTTGTTAGTATTTACTAGCAGTTAAATACATTTTTTACATTGGTAGAAATAAATTAATTAAACATCTATTATTTTATTAACTTTTGTGGTAAAAAGTGGGGTAAAGTGGTAAAAAATAGGATTTTAATTAACATATTGATTTTTTTATGAATTAAAAACAATAAAAATTGTTAATTATGGTGCTTTCATGTTTAGTGGTGCAATTTCAATCAATTTAGATAGTAAAGGGCGAATAGCAATTCCTACTCGTTATCGTGATTTTTTGTCTGACGGTTTAGTTTGTACCATTGGTTTATATCATCCTTGTTTAACACTTTATTCAATGTCTGAATGGCAAAAAATTGAATTTCAACTGTCAACATTGTCGACTATTGTTGAAGTAGAAAGAAGAATTAAAAGGCTACTATTAGGTTATGCAACGGAATGTAATTTAGATAATGCTGGACGTATTTTACTACCACCAACTTTACGTACTTATGCAAAACTAGAAAAACATACTATGTTTGTCGGCCAATCTAATAAATTTGAAATTTGGGATGAAGGAATATGGTATCAACAAATTAGTGATGATATTGCTGCGTTACCAACAGATATTGAAAACTTATCAGATAATTTAAAAAATCTAACAATTTAATAAGAGTAAATAACAATGGATTATCAACATAAAACAGTTTTATTAAATGAAGCTGTAGAAGCATTGAATTTAAAAAAAAACGGTATTTATGTTGATGGGACTTTTGGCCGTGGTGGTCATTCTCGTTTGATCCTCGAACAATTAGGGGATAAAGGAAAACTAATAGCAATTGACCGTGATGATAGGGCTGAGCAAGCAGCATGTCAGATAAATGATCCTAGATTTACCTTTGTTAGAGGTGAATTTTCTAATGTATATCAATATATTAATGAATTAGGATTCCTAGGCTGCGTTGATGGTTTTTTGTTAGATTTAGGTGTGTCATCACCTCAATTAGATGATCCTGAAAGAGGATTTTCTTTTATGAAAGATGGACCACTTGATATGCGGATGAATAATCATAAAGGTATAACTGCAAGTGAGTGGTTACTAAATAGTGATGAAAATGATATTGCATGGGTATTAAAAACTTTTGGTGAGGAAAAATTTGCTAAACGTATCGCGCGGGCAATTGTCGAGCAAAATAAGGTAGCACCAATCACTCGTACCTTAGAATTAGCGAGTTTAATTGAAAAAGTGACTCCGAAGAAAGATAAAAATAAACATCCAGCAACACGCTCATTTCAAGCTATTAGGATTTACATAAATAGTGAACTTGAGGAAGTTGAACAAGCATTAAATAGTAGCTTGTCAATACTGGCTAATCAAGGAAGACTTGCTGTGATTAGTTTTCATTCCTTAGAAGATAGAATCGTAAAACAATTTATTAATAAACAGAGTAAAGGTCCAAATTTACCTGCAGGGTTACCATTAACAGAACAACAAATTAAACAATATGGTAATGCTAAATTAAAATCACTTGGCAAAATTAAGCCGAGTAATGATGAAATATATGGTAACCCGCGTTCACGTAGCGCGATATTAAGGATAGCAGAAAGGAAAAATGAATAGTAACCAAAACAATGAAATTTATAACAGAACTAGTGTAGAAATACACAATCAAAAAAGACCAAGCAAAAGTTTATTTGGATTAATCCTTAATGATTTGCTTGGTCATCAAAAGATTTCATTATTGTTATTGTTACTTATTATTATCTCAGCTGGTGCTATATTGATAACAACACAGCAGGTACGTAAACAATTATTTGAACGTGAACAATTACTACTTGAACAAGATGTATTAGAAAGTGAATGGCGTAATTTAGTTATTGAAGAAAACGTGCTTGCAGATCCAAAACGGATTGAAGAAAAAGCTAAAAATCAATTAAGTATGTCGTATGTTACACCTCAAAATGAAACCGTTATTGTGATAAAGAGTAAATAATGAAGTTTGCCAATAAAAATAAAAAAGATAACGTAAGACTTACTACGAAATCGAATAAAGGGAATAAATTAAACAGTAAAAAGCAAGTTTTTACGCTTAATCGATTCTACCTAGTATATGGCTTTATTATTTTAGCCATTATTGGTTTGTTGATTAGATTGGCTATTTTACAAATAATTGAACCCGATAAACTTATTGCTGAAGCCAATAAACGTTCCATTCGTCATCAAGAAATGAGTGCGCCGAGAGCGATGATTACTGATCGTAATGGCAGAGCACTGGCCGTTAGCGTTCCAATGTATGATGTTTGGGCTGATCCGAAAATAGTTGTGCAGAAAGGTGGGGTTGATGCCAATGATATTCGTTGGCAAGGATTAGCGAAAACGTTAAATATTCCAATGTCGACATTAGAACAAAAATTGAGTAATCCATCGATGCGTTTTGTTTATTTATCTAAACAAATTACACCAACTATATCGGATTATTTAAAAAAATTGAAATTACCAGGAATATCGTTTGCTAAGACTTCAAAACGTTATTACCCTGCAGCAGAAAATATCGCCCAATTAATTGGCTTAACAGATACCGATGAAAACGGTACAGAAAAAGGTTCTGAAGGTATCGAAAAAAGTTTTAATAAATGGCTTATTGGTGAATCAGGACAACGTGTAGTAAGACGAGATAGAGTTGGTCGTGTTATTGAGGAGCTAGAAAGAACAGAAAGTGAAATTGCTTCTGATTTAACGTTAAGTATTGATGAGCGTTTACAGTCGCTCGTTTATAGCGAGCTTAGCCAAGCTGTTACTTTTAATAAGGCTGATAGTGGTACAGCTGTTTTAATCGATGTTCATACTGGTGAGATTTTAGCGATGGCAACCAGCCCATCCTATAATCCAAATAATCGTTCTTCAATTGATTATAATTTGTTACGAAATCGAGCCATAACAGATGCATTCGAGCCAGGTTCAACAGTTAAACCTTTAGTTGTTATGGCTGCATTAGAAAAGAAAATAGCTGATTTGAACACTATCATAGATACTAGACCGTTTTTAGTTAACCGCTATGAAATAAAAGATGTTTCTTATCAAAAAGCACTGAATTTGGCTGGTATTTTGGAAAAATCCAGTAATGTAGGGGTAAGTAAATTAGCACTGCAAATGCAATCAGGTGATCTGGTTGAGTTTTATAGCCGTTTTGGCTTAGGCCAACCAACAGAACTTGGTTTAGGCGGTGAAGTTAGTGGTTCTATTGCTGCCGATAGAACAAGAAAATGGGCGGATATAGAGCGTGCAACTTTTTCTTTTGGTTATGGCTTAAGTGTTACCCCATTACAATTAGCTAGAGCTTATGCAACTATAGGTAGTTATGGTGTTTATCGACCGGTTTCAATATTGAAAGTGACAGAACCCGTAGAAGGTAAACGGGTTGTAAGTGAAAAAATAGCTAAAACTGTAGTGCAATTGATGGAAGCTGTAGCCGTAACCGGTGGCGGTACTAAAGCTTCAGTTCCAGGGTATAGTGTCGGTGTTAAAACGGGTACAGCTAAAAAACTAGCTGGTGGTCGATATGTCAACCAGTATTTAGCTTATACCGCAGGTATTGCACCGGCAACAGGGCCAAAATATTCACTAGTTGTGGTAATTGATAATCCAAAAGCAGGGCAATATTATGGCGGTTCTGTTTCCGCACCTGTTTTTAGTCGAATTATGGGTGGTGTTCTTAGAACAATGAACGTTAAACCAGACCGCCAAGTAGATGGCCAAATGATCGTATATTAGTAGGTAACAAATAATGGCAACTAACACATTTAAAACGTTATATAAATTATTAGGTGGGAGTGATCTAGAACTAGATGATTTCTCACTTAATCATTTGATAATTGATAGTCGAAAAGTAAATAAAGATGATGTTTTTATTGCTATTAAAGGGTATACCGTTAATGGTCGGGATTTTATTCCGCAAGCTATCTCATCTGGTGCTGCTGTAGTTCTAATTGAAACAAATAGAAAATCAAATGATTTGAAAATTGATTATCTTAAACAAAAAAATAAGAAAGCTATTCCACAAATAAGTATATTTCAGCTTTCTCAAAAATTATCAAAAATTGCAAACGACTTTTATTGTTCACCATCAAAAAACTTATCGGTTATTGGTGTAACAGGAACTAATGGTAAAACAACAGTAACTCAGCTTATCGCACAATGTGTAACTTTGTTAAATAAAAAAGCCGCATTATTGGGTACGATAGGTAATGGTATTTATAATCAACTTGAGCCTTCATTAAATACGACTTTATCGGCTATTGAAGTTCAATCAGCTTTAGCCGAATTTGTCACGCAACAAGTTCAAGTTGTCGCTATGGAAATTTCGTCCCATGGTTTAGCGATGAATCGAGTAAAAGCATTAAATTGTGCGGCAACAGTGTTTACTAATTTAAGCCGTGATCACCTTGATTATCATAAAACCATGAATAAATATGCTAAAGCAAAATGGTCATTATTCAGCGGTGATGAACACGAAAAGCAAGTTGCTAGTTCAGGTAAATCAATTATTAATTATGATGATGAATACGGACGGCGTTGGATTGACAAATTATCAAGTGTTACGGTTGTGTCATGTCAACCTAAATCATTGCGCCGTTTAAAAACATTGGATAAGCCCTATGTTGGCGTATCAATGATTGAATATCATGATAAAGGGGCCAAAATTCATATGGAATCGAGTTGGGGTAATGCTATTATTCACAGCCGATTATTAGGTGAATTTAATGTATCAAATGTATTGTTAGCAATTGCAACCTTGTTGACTCTTGATTATCCATTTTTTGCTGTTGTTAATATGGCATCATATCTTAAGCCGATCTGTGGTCGTATGGAAGTGATACATGTAAAAAATAGTCCAACAGTCATTATTGATTATGCACATACGCCAGATGCATTACAAAAAGCATTACAAGCAAGTCGTATTCATTGCAAAGGCCAATTATGGGTGATTTTTGGTTGTGGTGGCGATAGAGATACCGGTAAAAGACCTTTAATGGCCGAGGTCGCGGAACAATTTGCTGATAAAATTGTATTAACAAATGATAATCCACGTACTGAAGATGAAGCTAAAATTATTCATGATATAGAGCAAGGTTTAACCAATATTAAAAATACACAAGTTATTACTGATAGAGTTACAGCTATCCGAGAAACGCTTGCTCAGGCTAAAGCTGATGATGTGATCTTAATTGCTGGAAAAGGACATGAAGATTACCAAATTATTGGTAAAACTAAACATCATTATTCAGATCAAGAAACGGTAAAACAGATTTTAGGAGTAGAGAATCTATCATGATTCCTTTAGTTATTAAACAAATTGCCACAATCGTCAATGGAACATCTTATTATATTCCAGATGAAGAATTGACTATTAGGGAAATTTGTACTGATTCACGTAAAATTACTGATCAATCATTATTTATTGCATTGGTCGGTGAAAAATTTGATGGTCATTTATTTGCTAAACAAGCAATTGACGATGGTGCTATTGCGGTAATTGTAAATCGTAAAATCGATAATGATATTCCTCAAATAGTGGTCAATGATACTTATATAGCATTAGGTCAACTAGCTGAATTTGTAAGAGATAAAAGTTCAGCAAAATTTGTTGCGTTAACTGGTTCATCGGGCAAAACCTCCGTCAAAGAAATGACTGCTAATATTTTACAACAATGTGGTGAGACTCTTTATACTCAAGGTAATTTTAATAATGATATAGGTGTGCCACTAACATTACTACGATTAAAGAAGCAAGACCAATTTGCAGTTGTTGAATTAGGTGCCAATCATATTGGTGAAATTGCTTATACTACACGCTTAGTTAAACCAAACAGTGCGCTAATTAATAATATAGCTTTGGCGCATATTGAGGGATTTGGTTCTCTTGAGGGTGTAGCAACAGCTAAAGGTGAAATTTTTGAAGGATTAGCTGATAACGGAATTGCAATTATTAATTTGGAAAGTTGTTCAGATAAATGGTTAAAGAATTTGAAAAATAAAACTGTCTGGACTTTTTCAACAGCTGATTCTTCTGCCGATTTTTATGCCAGCAATATAAAAATGATGGATCAGACAGTTTTTACATTGCATACCCCAATTGGTGAGAGCGAAATTAGCTTACCGTTAGTTGGTGAGCACAATATATCTAATGCAATAGCGGCATCAGCTTTAGCAATATCAGTAGGTGCAAGTTTAACACAGGTTAAAAACGGTTTAGCTGCATCAAAACCAGTAAAAGGACGGTTGTATCCTGTTAGGTTAAATCAAACGCAGTTAATTTGGGATGATTGTTATAATGCTAACGTTGGCTCAATGTCAGCTGCTATACATGTTTTAGCAACACAGCCCGGGTATAAAGTATTAGTCGTTGGTGATATGGCTGAATTGGGTAACGATGCAAATATTTATCATCAACAAATCGGCGAGTTAGCTAAACAACAAAATATTGATTGTGTTGTTAGTGTCGGTCAGCTAAGTGAATTAATCAGTCAATTTAGTGGTGTTGGCCATCATTTTATTGATAAACAATGTGCTGTAGATTATTTATTAAACTTACTACGTCTACATCCAACTTTAACTATGCTAGTCAAAGGATCACGTAGTGCAAAAATGGAAGATCTTATCGTGGAAATTCAAACAAAAATAGGTCAGGATTAAAATTATGTTGGTGTGGATATCAGAATATTTAGTTAAATATTTTACTTTCTTTAATGTTATTTCTTATCTTACGGTAAGGGCTATTTTAGCGCTATTAACTTCATTGACCATTTCGCTAATTATGGGGCAAAAAGTCATTGATTGGTTGCAAAAATTGCAGATTGGTCAAGTTATCCGTAATGATGGTCCGGAATCTCATTTAAGTAAAAAAGGAACACCAACAATGGGAGGAACACTTATATTAGCCTCCATTTCAATTTCAGTTTTTTTATGGGCTGATCTGCGAAATCCTTATGTTTGGGTAACATTATTTGTATTACTTGGTTATGGTATTGTTGGCTTTGCAGATGATTATTTAAAAGTTATACGTAAAAATACAGCGGGGCTAATTGCTCGATGGAAATATTTTTGGCAGTCAGTTATTGCATTAATTGTTGCTTTTGGTCTTTATGCTTATGGAAAAGATAGTTCTGTTACAGTACTAGTTGTACCATTCTTTAAAGATGTGATGCCGCAATTAGGATTGTGGTTTATCTTATTGACTTATGTCGTCATAGTTGGTGCTGGTAATGCAGTGAATTTAACTGATGGTCTCGATGGATTGGCAATTATGCCAACAGTTTTTGTTGCTGCTGGTTTTGCACTTGTTTCTTGGGCAACTGGTAATGTTAATTTTGCTGCTTATTTACATATTCCATATATTAAATTTAGTGGCGAATTAATGATCGTTTGTACAGCTATTATTGGTGCTGGTCTTGGTTTTTTATGGTTTAACACTTATCCGGCAATGGTCTTTATGGGCGATGTTGGTTCATTAGCTTTAGGTGGTGTGTTTGGGATTATTTCTGTTTTACTCAGACAAGAGTTCTTATTGTTAGTTATGGGTGGTATTTTTGTTATTGAAACCTTATCTGTAATTTTACAAGTAGGATCCTTTAAATTAAGAGGTAAACGAATTTTTCGAATGGCACCAATTCATCATCACTATGAATTAAAAGGTTGGCCAGAACCAAGAGTTATTGTTCGGTTTTGGATTATTTCACTGATGTTAGTGGTAATTGGTTTATTAACTTTGAAATTACGCTAAATAATATTAGAGCAGGATTAAATCATGGTTGATTATCAAGGTAAAAAAATTGTTATTATCGGATTAGGTATTACAGGACTTTCCTGCGTTAACTATTTTCTTGCTCAAAATGTTATACCGAAAGTAATTGATACTCGTTCATCTCCTCCAGGATTAGAGCAATTAGATAAGCGAGTTATTTATCATTTAGGTAATTTAAATACAGATTGGCTATTTGAGTCTGACTTGATTATTGCTAGTCCAGGTATTGCTTTATCAACACCTGAATTACAAAAAGCTGCTGAACTCGGTATTGAGATTATTGGGGATATTGAACTTTTTTGCCGTGAAATTAATCAACAAATAAATAAAAAAGTTATTGCCATTACCGGGGCAAACGGTAAAACGACTGTCACTACTTTGGTTGGCGATATTATAAAAGCAGCTGGTATAAAAGTTGGTGTAGGTGGCAATATAGGTGAACCCGCTTTATCATTATTGCAACAAGACTGTGATGTTTATATCCTTGAACTATCAAGTTTTCAATTAGAAACAACATCAAGTTTACAAGCTTCAGTGGCAACAATTTTGAATATTTCTGAAGACCATATGGATCGTTATCCACTAGGATTGTTGCAATATACTGAAGCGAAACAACGCATTTATCATAATGCAAAATGTTGTGTTATTAACTATGATGATAAATTGACTAAACCGTTTGGTAAACAACAACATTGTGTCTCTTTTGGATTAAACAATGGAGACTATCATTTAGATGAGAAGTATGAACATTTAATTGCACAAAATCAGCCTGTTTTATCAACTAAATCAATGAAACTAATCGGCTGTCATAATTATCTGAATGCTTTGGCTGCTTTAGCTATTGCTGATAATTTACAGATCCCACGAGATTCAAGCTTACAAACAATTTCTAATTTTCAAGGTTTACCTCATCGTTTTGAATTAGTATTTGATAACAATAATGTCAAATGGATTAATGATTCTAAAGCCACTAATGTCGGTAGTACTGAAGCGGCATTGAAAAGTGTTATATGTAATGGAAAACTATTTTTATTGTTAGGTGGTGATGGTAAATCGGCAGACTTTACCCCTTTGATTCCTTATTTAAAAAGTAGAAATATTGAAATTTTCTGTTTTGGCCGAGATCGAGATTTGCTTGCTAATTTAGCCCCTGAAATCACAACTGTTACGTTAACTATGTCTGAAGCCATTCAGTGTATAGCTAAAAAAGTAGTCGCAAATGATGTCGTGTTGCTCTCTCCAGCTTGTGCGAGTTTAGACCAATTTAAAAACTATATTGAGCGTGGAAATCTATTTGCACAACTTGCCAAACAGTATGGTTCAAGGAGTGATACATGACATTCTTCTGGATAAAAAAACAAGTTAATCCAAATATTCCATTTGATAACCAACTACTTTGGACTGTAATTGGTTTAATAGTATTTGGTTTAATTATGGTAACATCTTCATCAATGGCGTTTAATGAAAGTGACCCATTTTTCTATACGCAACGAGAGTTGATTCAAATCGGAATGTCGCTCTTTTTAATGGGGATCACGTTATATATTCCGATGCAACGTTGGCAACAGTTTGGATCAGTTTTATTAATCCTTTCAATTATTATGTTGATAGTTGTTTTAGGGATTGGTTCTTCAATCAACGGTGCGTCTCGTTGGATCCCATTAGGTGTTTTTAATTTTCAGCCAGCTGAACTTTCTAAATTATCGTTATTTTTATTTTTAGCCGGTTATTTAGCCCGTAAGTCAGAAGAAGTCCAAAGCGGCTTTTGGGGCTTTTTCAAACCTATGGTGGTTATGGCAGTTTTATCAATTTTGTTACTTAAACAGCCTGACTTAGGTACTGTAATTGTATTATTTATGGTAACAATAGGTATTTTATTTATTGCTGGCGCTCAATTATGGCAATTTATTGCGATTTTACTAACTGGAGTCGGTGCTGTAGTTTGTCTTATTTTATATGAGTCTTATCGTTTAACGCGTTTAATGACATTCCTTGATCCGTGGCAAGATGCAACTGGTGCTGGTTATCAGCTCGTTGCATCATTAATGGCAATTGGTAATGGTGGTATTACTGGACAAGGAATTGGTAATTCTATTTTTAAATTACGCTATTTACCTGAATGTCATACCGACTTTATTTTCTCAATTATTTCAGAAGAGTATGGATATATTGGTGTTGCTACGTTATTGCTATTACTCTTCTTTCTAACTTTCAAAGCATTAGCAATCGGCTATCGAGCTTTGAATGAAGGTTCTCAATTTTCGGGCTATTTGGCTTGTGAAATTGGTATTTGGTTTGGATTTCAAACTTTTGTTAATGTTGGTGTCACCTCCGGTATGTTACCGACAAAAGGTTTAACTTTGCCATTTATTAGTTATGGAGGCTCAAGCCTTATTGTGATGAGTATTGCGGTTGCAATATTACTGAGAATAGATTTTGAGTTTAGACAACAACAAACTCAAGCAAGAATAAGGTCGATAAAATAATGAAAAAATTATTAGTCATGGCTGGTGGAACCGGTGGTCATGTATTTCCAGGTATTGCCGTTGCTCATTATTTAATGAAGCAAGGTTGGCAAGTGAGATGGCTAGGCACTGCAGACCGTATGGAAGCACATTTAGTGCCAGAAAATGGTATTGATATTGATTTTATCCAAATATCAGGTTTGCGAGGTAAAGGTAAAATGGCGTTATTAAAAGCGCCTTACAAAATATTAAAAGCGGTTTTGCAAGCAAGAAAAATCTTAAAAAATTATCGTCCTGATGTCGTTTTAGGTATGGGAGGATATGTTTCCGGACCGGGTGGTATTGCGGCTAAATCTTTAGGCATTCCGGTTGTATTACATGAACAAAATGGTATAGCAGGTTTAACTAACAAATCTTTAGCTAAAATTGCGACCAGAGTTTTACAAGCTTTTCCAACAGCATTTCCTAATGCAGAAGTTGTTGGAAATCCTGTTCGTAGTGATTTATTAACGATTAAAGAACCAAGCGAAAGATTTAAAGATCGACAAGGCCCAATTAGAGTCTTGATTATGGGCGGAAGTCAAGGAGCCAAAGTCATTAATGATGTTGTACCTCAAGTAATTACAAGATTGTCTGATAAGTATGTTGTTTGGCATCAAACAGGTAAGGGTATGTTAGATGATGTACTTAAATCATATCAGCATTGTGATATGACAAATAATCGTGTGACAGAATTTATAACAGATGTCAAAGAAGCTTATGATTGGGCTGATATCGTAATTTGCCGTAGTGGGGCATTAACTGTAAGTGAGATTGAAGTTGTTGGTATTGGAGCTATTTTCGTACCATTTATGCATAAAGATCGCCAACAATTTTGGAATGCGAAATCTTTAGCGGATATTGGTGCAGCAAAGATAATTGAACAACCAGATTTCAATGTTGACTCACTATTTACGTTACTTGAGCATTTGAGTCGCGAAGATTTAGTTGAAATGGCTATTAAAGCAAAAAGTTTATCAATTATAAATTCGACGGAAAGAGTAGCCGAAACGCTTATTTCGGTGGTAAAATGGTGAATTTTATATATAATTTTAAGTAATTGTTTTATTGATGTGTTTGATATTTAATCTTAATTTGTTTGATAAATGATTGTCCAATAAATTTTTAAATACCGAATACTAAATAAGAAGTAACTAACTAGCTAGGGGTTTAAGTGTGAATACTAAGGAATTAGCTGAATTAAGAGCAATCATTCCAGAAATGAAACGAGTCAAACATATCCATTTTGTTGGTATTGGTGGCGCGGGCATGGGCGGTATTGCCGAAGTTCTTGCTAATGAAGGATATCAAATTAGCGGTTCAGATATTGCTGAAAATCCTGTAACTCAGCATTTAGAAACATTAGGTGCTAAAATTGTCATTGGTCATGCTGCTGAAAACGTCCTGAGTGCTAGTGTTGTGGTTATCTCTTCGGCTATTTCTCAGGATAATATAGAAGTTATTGCAGCTAGAGAGGCTCGGATACCAGTGATTCAAAGAGCTGAAATGTTAGCTGAGTTAATGCGTTTTCGATATGGTATTGCTATCGCTGGTACCCATGGTAAAACAACCACTACAGCAATGGTTACTTCTATATATGCTGAAGCTAAACTTGATCCAACTTTTGTTAATGGTGGATTAGTAAAAGCGGCAGGAACACATGCTAGATTAGGTAGTAGCCGTTATTTTATTGCTGAAGCAGATGAAAGTGATGCTTCATTTTTACATCTACAACCTATGGTCTCTATAGTCACTAATATCGAACCTGACCATATGGATACCTATCAAGGAAGTGTAGAAAATCTTAAACAAACCTTTATATCTTTTTTACGCAATCTTCCTTTTTATGGTTTAGCCGTTATGTGTTATGACGATCCGATTAATCGCGAGTTATTACCGGTTGTTGGCCGTAAAATTATAACCTATGGGTTTAGCGAAGAAGCCGATGTTGTGATTCAAAATTATCGCCAAGAAAGAGGTGTTAGTTATTATACAGTTTGCCGTCCAGATAGAGATGATTTACAAATTGAATTAAATGCACCAGGTAAACATAATGCTTTAAATTCCGCAGCAGCGATTATTGCAGCAACAGAGGATGGTATTGATGATGATTCAATTGTACGCGCGCTGGCAAAATTTGCAGGTACTAGTCGACGTTTCGATCTTCTAGGTATTTTCCCTTACGGCAATGATAAAGATATAATGATGGTTGATGATTATGGGCATCATCCTAGTGAAGTCAATGCTACAATTCAAGCGGCTAGAAATGGTTGGCCAGATCGGCGTTTAGTTATGTTATTTCAACCGCATAGATATACGCGAACTAGAGATCTCTTTGATGATTTTGCCCAAGTACTTTCTCAAGTTGATGCATTAGTTATGTTAGATGTTTATTCTGCCGGAGAACAACCTATTGCTGGTGCTGATAGTCGTTCACTTTGTCGTTCAATTCGTAATCGAGGAAAAGTGGATCCAATTTATGTTTCAGATTTAGATCTGGTACCGGAAATTATGAAAGAAATATTACAAGGTGGAGATTTGTTATTAACACAAGGCGCTGGTAGTGTTGGTCGGATTGCCCGTCAATTAGCTGGTAGTCAATTATTTTCAAAAGGGGTTTTATAATAATGGTTGATAAAATTGCTGTATTGTATGGTGGAACCTCTGCTGAACGTGAAGTATCACTAAAATCAGGACAAGCTGTTCTAGCAGGATTAAAAGAAAATGGTATTGATGCCCATCTTGTTGATACAAAAGAGTATTGTATAACTAATTTAAAACAAGATGGTTTTTCAAAAGCATTTATTATTTTGCATGGGCGTGGTGGTGAAGATGGTATTACTCAAGCTATTTTAACTTATCAAAATATTCCTTATACCGGAAGTGATGTTTTATCCTCAGCATTAACTATGGATAAGTTAAAAACCAAACTAGTGTGGAAATCACTTGGTTTACCTGTTGCTGATTATGTAATGGTTGATAAATCACAATCAATTGATGTTGATAATATTATTAAACAACTTGGCTTACCATTGTTTGTTAAACCTAGCCATGAAGGTTCAAGTGTCGGTATGTCCAGAGTTAATCAAGCAGACGAATTAAAAGCAGCTGTTGATATTGCCTTTAAATATGATAATACCGTGATGATCGAATCATTTTTAGCTGGACCAGAGTTTACTGTAGCTATTGTTGGTGAAGATGTTTTACCTGCAATTTACATTAAACCTGCTACCAATTTTTATGATTATGATGCAAAGTATTTGTCAGATAAAACCCAATATTTTTGCCCTAGTGGATTAAGTGATGCTAAAGAACAAGAAATTCGTAAGTTAGCTCTAGATGCTTATAAAGCTGTAGGATGTAGAGGTTGGGGAAGAGTCGATATTATGTTTGATGAAAATGAAAAGCCATATTTACTTGAGGTAAATACTGCCCCTGGAATGACAGATCACAGCTTGGTACCAATGGCGGCAAAAGAATATGGCTGGTCATTTAGTGAATTGGTTAAACGTATTTTACAATTAGCAACCATATAATTGGCTTTATTTTTATGAAAAAAGTCCGACAAGCAGCGCATAAACATCAAAACCAGAATAAAAGAAAGTTGCTTGTTTTTCGCAATGCAGAACAAATGTTAGGTTTTTTGTTCTTAGTAGTAATAGTTGTTATTTGTGGATGGGTCGTCAATTCTATTCGAGACTGGATGGAAGATCCCGATCAGATGGTATTATCACAATTGACCTTAAGTGGTGATTATACTTATACGACTGAAGATGATCTTAGACAAGCAATTCTAGGATTAGGTTTGCCAAATACCTATATTGGACAAGATGTGGATGATATTCAGCAAGAAATTATGCGATATCCTTGGGTAAAACAAGCAAGTGTCCGTAAACAATGGCCGGACAGATTGATTGTATACATTGAAGAATATAAACCTGCATTTTACTGGAATGATTTATACTTACTTGATAAAAATGGCAATACTTTTAGTGTGCCATTGGATCGTTTGAACGATTTATCATTGCCAAGGCTTTATAGCCCTGAAGGTAAAGCCAAGTCAATGTTAGAAACTTATTTTAGATTAGAGGAACTCTCTAAAAAATGGGCTAACAATAAGTCTACTTTGATAATTCAGGCAGCAATATCGGATGAACGTAATGCATGGCAATTAATGGTAAAGCAATGTAAAGTTGATTTGTGTTCTGAAAATGAGGAAATAAAATTGATATTAGGTAGCGAAAAAATAGAACAACGTTATCAACAATTTATCAAATTATTTCCAGAAATTCAGTCAAGAATACCGGATGGTGAAAAAATAACGGCTGCTGATTTACGTTATGAAAATGGTATTTCAGTGCAACGAGAAAAAATCTCTCAATAAGGAATAAATAAAGGCTGAAGTATGAAAGCAACAGAGAAAAAATTGGTTGTTGGACTTGAAGTTGGCACCTCGAAAGTTCTTGCCCTAGTTGGTGAAGTTCTTCCTGATGGTATTGTCAATATTATTGGTGTTGGCCATTGTCCATCAAAAGGTGTTGATAAAGGTGGTGTGAACGATCTTGAATCAGTGGTTAAATCAATCCAACGAGCTGTTGATCAAGCTGAATTAATGGCTGATTGCCAAATATCTTCTGTTTATTTAAGCCTGTCAGGTAAACATATTCGTTGTCAGAATGAAATTGGAATGGTGCCGATTGCAGATGAAGAAGTGACAGCAGAAGATGTTGAAAATGTTGTTCATACTGCTAAATCTGTACGTATTTTAGATGAACATAGAATCTTACATGTTATTGCCCAAGAGTACTCTATTGATCTACAAGAAGGTATTAAAAACCCAATTGGATTATCTGGTGTAAGAATGAAAGCGAAAGTTCATTTGATCACCTGCCATAATGATATGGCGAGAAATATAGTTAAAGCAGTAGAGCGTTGTGGATTGAAAGTTGATCAGCTTATTTTTTCTGGTTTGGCATCGAGTTATGCTGTATTAACTGATGATGAAAAAGAGTTAGGTGTTTGCGTCATAGATATTGGTGGCGGAACAATGGATGTCTCAGTTTATACTGGTGGAGCATTACGTCATTCTGTGGTTATTCCTTATGCTGGTAATGTTGTTACCAGTGATATTGCTTACGCATTTGGCGCACCACCAATGGATGCAGAAAATATTAAAATTCGTTATGGATGTGCTGTTGGTTCACTAGTCGGTAAAGATGAAGTTATTGATGTTCCAAGTGTAGGTGGACGTCCGTCTCGTTCATTACAGCGACAAACATTAGCTGATGTTATTGAACCTCGTTATTCAGAGCTTTTATCGTTAGTTCAAAAAGAGCTATTAGTATTACAAGACGAGCTTAAAAGACAAAATGTTAAATATCAATTGGCAGCAGGGATTGTGTTAACAGGCGGCGCTGCGCAAATTAAAGGTATGGTTGAATGTGCTGAGAAAGTGTTTCAAAATCAAGTACGTATCGGTCAGCCTTTAAATATTTCAGGATTAACTGATTATGTACAAAAACCATATTGTTCAACAACTGTAGGGTTATTGCATTATGGTAAACAAAGTTTATTACATGATGATGCTAAAGACAGCAATAAATCATCATTAAAAGGGATAGCTAAACGTTTGACCGGTTGGTTCAAAAAAGAATTTTAGCTAATATATTTAATAACTTCGTAGACATTGTAGCTGGTTATCTGTACAATGTCCTTAGATCGTAAATTTGGAGATAAGTTATGTTTGAGCCTATGGTTGCGGATGATGAGCCAGCAGCTGTCATTAAAGTTATTGGTGTCGGTGGCGGCGGCGGTAATGCTGTTGAGCATATGATTGCTGAACATATTGAAGGCGTTGAGTTTTTTGCAGCAAATACTGATGCACAAGCATTGAAAAGAATAAAAGTTGGTCAAACTATCCAAATCGGAAATAATGTTACCAAAGGACTTGGTGCTGGTGCTAATCCAGAAGTTGGCAGAAATTCAGCAGAAGAGGATCGTGATGTTATTCGTAGTGCGATTGAAGGTGCCGATATGGTCTTCATTGCAGCCGGAATGGGTGGCGGAACAGGTACTGGTGCTGCACCAGTTGTTGCTGAAATTGCGAAAGAATTAGGTATTTTAACTGTAGCTGTAGTTACAAAACCTTTTGGATTTGAAGGTAAAAAACGCATGGCTTTTGCTGAGCAAGGTATTGCTGAATTAGCTAAACATGTTGATTCACTTATCACAATTCCAAATGATAAATTATTAAAAGTTTTAGGGCGTGGCGTTAAATTATTAGATGCTTTTGCTGCAGCAAATGGTGTATTAAAAGGTGCAGTACAAGGTATCGCCGAACTAATTACAAAACCAGGTCACATCAACGTTGACTTTGCTGACGTTAGAACTGTAATGTCTGAGATGGGTTATGCGATGATGGGTTCTGGTCGTGCAACTGGTGATAATCGAGCTGAAGAAGCAGCTGAAATGGCGATTTCAAGTCCTTTACTTGAAGATATTGATTTATCAGGTGCTCGTGGCGTATTAGTTAATGTTACCGCAGGTCTTGACCTTGGTCTTGAAGAGTTCGAAACAGTAGGTAGCACCGTAAGAGCGTTTGCATCTGATAATGCTACTGTTGTTGTGGGTACGACTTTTGACCCAGATATGTCAGATGAGATTAGAGTGACTGTGGTTGCTACAGGTATTGGAATGGATAAACGTCCAGAAGTTAAGATAACTAAACCTGCTGCTCATCACGGCTCGTTGTTTGGGCAAACAAGTCATTTGCCGTTACAACAAGAAGAATCATCAATATCTAAGGTTGTGAATGAACCTGATGTGTCTCCTATTGAAGAGCGTAAAATTTTAGATATTCCTGCGTTTATTCGTAAGCAGGCTAATTAATATTGAACTTATTTGATTTATTATTGTCTAATGGCATAGTAACAAATAAAAAAGTAGGTGCGAAGTGAAACAAAGAACATTAAAAAAGACAATTCAAGCAACTGGTGTCGGTTTACATACTGGTAAAAAAGTTACTTTGACATTACGTCCTGCACCGGAAAATACAGGTGTTATTTATCGTCGTACAGATTTAAATCCATATGTTGATTTCCCAGTGGATGCAAAATCAGTGCGAGATACAATGCTTTGTACCTGTTTGGTTAATGAAGATAATGTTCGTATTTCAACTGTCGAACATATTAATTCAGCATTAGCTGGACTTGGTATCGATAATATTATTATTGAAGTAAATGCTCCGGAAATTCCAATTATGGATGGTAGTGCAAGTCCGTTTATCTATTTATTACTAGATGCTGGAATTGCTGAACAAAATGCGTTGAAAAAGTTCTTACGAGTAAAAGAAACTGTTCGTGTTGAAAATGGTGATAAGTGGGCAGAAGTGCGACCATATAGTGGTTTCCGTTTAGATTTTACTATTGATTTTCGTCATCCGGCTATTGATAGTAGTTCGCAACGTTACCAACTAGATTTTTCTTCTGAATCTTTTATTCGCCAAATTAGTCGTGCAAGAACTTTTGGCTTTATGCGAGATATCGAAGCTCTACAATCCAAAGGATTATGTTTAGGTGGTAGTTTAGATTGCGCGATTGTTGTTGACGATTATAAAGTTCTTAATGAAGACGGTCTTCGTTTTGAAGACGAATTTGTACGTCATAAGATGCTTGATACCATTGGTGACTTATATATGAGTGGTCACAATATGATTGGTGAAGTCGTTTGCTATAAATCAGGTCATGCATTAAATAACCAACTATTGCAAGCTTTATTGGCGAAACAAGATGCTTGGGAATATGTCACATTTACTGAAGAGCAAAGTGTTCCTGTTGCTTTAGGTACTAGACAACTTGTTCTAGCATAAATCCTTAAACGAGAATAATTGCTTTATTAACGCTTCCGAATTGGAAGCGTTTTTTATTTTTATAATTATGAGATATTAACATGAATAATAGCCATTTCTTTGCTCATTTATCACGTTTGAAATTAATTAATCGCTGGCCTTTAATGCGAAATGTGAGAACAGAGAATGTATCTGAGCATAGTCTACAAGTTGCTTTTGTTGCACATGCTTTAGCAGTCATTAAGAATAAAAGATTTAATGGCAATGTTAATCCTGAGCGAATCGCATTATTAGCGATGTACCATGATGCATCAGAAGTACTGACTGGTGACTTACCTACACCAACTAAATATTATAATCCGCAAATCACATCTGAATATAAAAAAATTGAAAAAATAGCTCAAAATAAACTCATTAATATGTTGCCTAAAGAGTTGCAAGACGATTTTAGATCATTAATTGATGATGATTATTATAATGAGTCTGAAAAGAGTATCGTAAAACAAGCAGATGCTTTATGTGCATACCTTAAAACCATTGAAGAACTTAGCGCCGGCAATAATGAATTTAAGTTAGCTGAGCAACGTCTGAAAAAAACATTATCTGAACGCAATAGTCCTGAAATGGATTACTTTTTAGATATATTTGTGCCAAGTTTTAGTTTATCTTTAGATGAAATCACTATGGATAAATAGTTTTATTTATTTTTTAATAATTAATTTATTAAATAGTAAGAAAAAAATTAAAGTGCATAGGATCTATTTTTGATAAATATAACGCTTTACTGGGCGACCAATTGGTAAGTAAGTCAAATGACTTTCTATCTCTCCCTGTTCTTCTAAGTAATCCAGATATTTCTTAACTGATATTCTAGATAGTGAAATTAATTCAACAATATCACTCATTGAAAAATCTTGCTGATAATTAGCGACCACCTCTCGTACTGATTGTAATGTTTGTGAATCGATACCTTTAGGTAACCTAGTTGAGGGATTAACGTGTTTGGTAAAAATCCGATCATCTAATTGATCTTGATTTAGTATTTCTGATGATGATAATAATCGAACTCGTTCTTGATAGGAGATTAAGGCTGTGCGAAATCTTTGAAAAGTAAAGGGTTTAACTATGTAATCAATGACTCCTAAACGTAATGCTGTCTGAATGTCTTTGGTATTACATGCAGCTGTTACCATTATGATATCTATTTTGGGATAACTAATGCGAATGTATTTTAATAGTTCAAGACCATTTAATTTTGGCATAAATACATCAAGTAGTAACAGGTCAATGTGGTTATCATGAATAAAATGTAGTGCTTGTTCTCCATTACTAACAACAGATGCCAAATTGAAACCATGTAACATTTGTAAATATTTTTTATTTAATTGAGCCACCATTGGATCATCTTCAACGATTAAAACTTCTACCATTTTCTTATTTATTCCTATATATCTCTTTTAGTGGTAATAGTACCTTAAAACAAGTCCCTTTTTTATTATTAAGATCACATAATTGTATATGCCCATCTAATTCGTCAATACTAGCCAATACTAAATAGAGTCCAAATCCACGGTTATCACCTTTAGTCGAATAACCTTTTTGAAAAATATATTGAATATCTTTTTCTGAAATACCTTCGCCGTTGTCATTAATTTCTATTTCAAAATTAGAGTTATCTATGACTAAACTAACTTTTATTTGTTTATCATCTAAAAACTGTACAGCATCTAAACCATTATCAATTAAATTACCAAGTATTGTGACTAAACTATGAATAACAGAAGTGTCTGTTATGGGTGCTAAAACACCATCAATATTGAACTCTAAGGTAACATTTAATTCACGGGCTCGGCTAAACTTACTATTTAAAAAACCAGCTATAATTGGATCTTTTATATATTGACTAACAAGTTTGGATTCAGCCTGTTGGTTGCCAATAATTTGTTCAAGGTAGTCCATTAATTCTTGTTTATTATCATTGAAAGCTAAACCATAAATAACATGTAGTTTGTTATTGAATTCATGTGATTGTGAACGTAAGGCATCGGCGTATCGGTTTACTCCAGTTAAATTTTCTGCCAATTTACGAACCTCTGTCATATCTCTAAATGAGGCAATGGCCCCGACTAAAGCATCATTAACAAATAAAGGAGTTCGATTGGTGAGAATTACCACTCCATTGATATTTTGTTCACAATCATATTCAGCATTGCCACTCATCATCACTTCATGTAGGCGAGTATTAGGAATGAAATTCTTAATAGGTAAGCCAATAATATTTTCTTTATCATCATCTATACGTAAAATTCTAATCGCTTCATCATTAATTTGAGTTATTAAACCGTTTCGATTGATAACAACAATCCCTTCTTTTACTGTTCTAATAATTGCATTTCGTTCTGCAAATAACTGAGCCATTTGAATTGGTTCAAGACCATATAGGATCTTTTTTATATTATGGGACAACAAGTAGGCTAAAATAATAGCGATAGTTAACGAGGCAAATAAGGATAACCAAATCGGTTGGCTTGTTCTCGATGCTAAATGATTAATTTTCTGCAACGTTTGACCAACCAAAACGGCACCAATTTGTTGATGTTTTTCATTCATAATTGGTTTAAATGCTCGAACAGAATCCCCTAACGTACCCTTTGCGATTGAAGTATAGGACTCACCATTTAACGCTCGTTGTTCATCTCCTCCGACTATAGTTTGGCCGATTTTATTTTTATCTGGATGTGAATATCTAACACCTTGCATATTGAATATAACAATAAAATCGGTTTGAGTGAGTGCCCTAGCTTGTTCTGTGCTTGCCTGAATGGTGGTGATATTTTGAAAAGTAGGATTTTGTATTTCATCAATGATAGTCTGAGAGGTTGAGATAATACTGGCAATATTTTCTACACGTTGTCGAGAATTAATAAGATATTCGTTATTGACTACATGAACAATATAAATGTTTTGTGCAATAACTGAGAGTATAAAAACCAAACAAATTAAGCTTATTAGCTTAACTTTCAATGGTAATTTGTTAAATAGGTATCTCATTATCATTTAATATATAAAAAATAAACGTCTAATTATATTAACTGATTAACAGGCAAAACCTACTAATAAATTTATTAGTAGGTTTTTTAGTTAATCTAATTTATTTTCAAGTTATCACTACAGTTTTGCTGCATTTTTGACACTTTCAGCAACAACTTTCGCTACATTAGGTTCGAAAGCATTAGGTAATATGCAATCTACTGAAAGTTTTTCTGGTGTAATGATATTAGCTAATCCTTTGGCTGCGGCTAGTTGCATAGCTAATGTAATATTTTTTGCTCTAGCATCTAAGGCTCCTCTGAATATACCTGGGAATGCTAACACGTTATTGATTTGATTTGGATAATCACTACGCCCAGTTCCAACAATATAAGCTCCTGCCGCTTTGGCTTCGTCAGGGAATATTTCTGGTGTAGGGTTTGCCATAGCAAAAATAATCGATTTTTCGGCCATTGTTTTAACCCATTCAGGTTTCAGTACTCCCGGTGCCGATACACCAATGAATACATCAGCACCTTTAACTGCATCTTCTAATGTACCTTTTTGTTTAGATTTATTGGTTCTTTTCGCCATTGCTAAATGATGGGGTGGTAACGAAGTGTCATCTTCAGATAATATACCAATTTTATCGACAATTTTAAGATCGGAGACTCCAGCAGCTAATAACATATCGGCGATTGCTAAACCAGCTGCTCCTCCGCCATTAATCACAACTTTGGCTGATTCTATCGATTTGCCAGCAACTTTTAAGGCATTATATAGTGCTGCTAGTACCACAATTGCTGTGCCATGCTGATCATCATGGAACACAGGAATATCTAAAATTTCTTGTAATCTTTTTTCAATTTCAAAACATCTTGGCGCACTAATATCTTCAAGATTTATTCCACCAAATGAAGGAGCCAACGCAGCAATATGTTTCACTAATTCATCTGGATCTTGAGTATTAATTGATAGCGGTATTGCATCAACATTAGCAAATTGTTTGAATAAAATTGCTTTGCCTTCCATTACTGGAATAGCTGCTTCTGGTCCAATATTTCCTAAACCTAATACAGCAGAACCATCAGTTATAACAGCTACTAAATTACGTTTACTGGTATATTCGTAAACTGATTCAGGATTTTTCGCTATTTCAGTACACACTGCGGCAACCCCAGGTGTATAAGCAACACTAAGATCTGCCATTGAATTAACGGGCACTTTAGAATGAGTTTCAAATTTGCCATGCATTTGCTTACTAATTGCTAGCGCTTTTTCTTGTACTGTTGTCATAATATTTACCTTTTTAAATATATTAAATCTATGTTAGATATTTTGTAAGATTAAATTAATGCAATAATTCATCTCAAACTGTTTATAAATTTATTTATTAATTCTTTATTTTATATAAAATTACATATGTAAATAACGCATTAGTGCTGTGGTACATATCACCATCAAAGCCCCTCCTAATCTTGTTGCGACCTGAGCAAAAGGCATTAAGTTCATTCTATTTGCTGTAGAAAGTATGGCTACATCACCAGTCCCGCCCATACCGCTTTGGCAAGACGAAATAATTGATGCTTCAACAGGATACATTTTTAAGAAGAAGCTACAGACAAATCCTGTCATTGAAACTGTGAAGACAATCGCGATAATAGTAATGAAATATGGGATTGTTAATACATTAACTACACTAGCTAAATCAATATAAAGCAGACCTAATCCAGCCATCAATGGGAAAGTAAAATTGCCCGAAATAAATTTGTACCATTGTTGGCTACCACGTTCTACACTTTCTGGTAATAAACGGAAATATTTAACTACCGCTGTAGCAATAATCATTAAAACAGGGCCAGGAAAATGAATCATTTTTTCTAGAATCATTCCAAAAATGAATAAAGTGGCTAAAATCATTACTGCACCACTCATTGAGCGAGCATCAAGTGGGGTTTTATCATCTTTTAATGCTTCAGCTAAACCATCAAACTCAATTTTGACCAATTGACCATGACCACTTAAATGAGGTTTAACTTCACCTATTCGGCTCATAACGGCTGTAAAGGTAATTGCAAAAAAGTTACCGACTACTGTAGCAGGAATTAATGCACTAACGAAACTATCATAATCTTGATTTAGGATATTGCTATAAGCATTAGAAAGTTGTAAAACACCTTCACCAATTCCTCCTGCCATTACTGGTGAAACGGTATAGAAAAAGGCGTGTTCCCAAGTATCACCAAAAGCTACAGCGACAGCTACACCAACTAGTGCTGCTAAACACATTCCTAATAACATCGGGATCATCATGCGAATAAAGCCTTGAACTAAAATGACTCGATGCATACCAAGAATACTACCACATACTAAACTGGCGATATAAAAGAGCAGGAAGTTAGATTCTTTCATTAACATTTTGGTCGCCGATAGGGTATTTTCATCAAATACACCATAATAAACTAATAATGAAGGAACAATTAATGACAGAATAGCAGGGGCCCCAAACTTTTTGAAAAATGGAATATTTTGTCCTACAGTTCCCAAAAACCAACCTAAAGGTAATATTACGGCAAAACCACCAATTAATGTTCTTGGTAGCATGTCCAGTTGGGCGGCAATAATAACTATAATGGAACAAACTAAAAATATAGGAAGGGGGAGTGAACCTATATACATCTTATTTTTTTTTATATCTTCAAGCATGCTCATAACTAAACCTCTTTATGTTTTTTATAGTACATAAGCAGTATAGTTAGGTAGATATAAATCAGAAGATTAAGAAAGTTATCTAACTAATTTTGTAATTAATGTAAGTATGTTACTAACATAACTATTGATTTATAAAGACATTTATATTTTGACCCTTTTTAAAATAATAAAATTAGTAATGACTAATTTATTAGGATGCTCTTATAATCATTTGACTAATTAAATCAATCTATCCATCCATTTTTAATTTTTGCCCCTTTTGAGTATACCAATCCCGATTCTTAAACTTTTTTATGTAGCCATTATTAGCTAAACAGTGTTGTCTTTAGTGTCTAAACAAAAGATGAATAAATGATTCTGTAAGATGATGAGTATGGTTAAAAAAGGTAATAATGATATGTGAAATTATATCAATGAAAAAGCGGTAATTATTACCGCTCTTTTATAAAGAAATTATCAGATCAGTTATTTTTGTTTAGCATAAGGACCATATAAAATCCCGTTACTTTTTACCGGGTTTGGTGTAAATAAACGAGCAGCTGCGACGCTTGAGATTGCTACACTTCGATCCGTAACAGTATCACTTATTTGAGTGATAGCAGCAGAAATTAACATACCTAATAAACTATTATTTGATTGTTGGTTTTCTAGACTAGAAGCTGTAGCACTGCCTGTCCAAATAACTTTTCCAGTTCGAGCATCGAGTAGTTTTGCTTCTAATGTTACACGTGTATCACTTTGGAACACTTGATAATTAGTTCCATAATTTTGCACATTAATATATAAAACTGCATCAGGATCAAAGGTCTGTTGTAATTTAGATAAACTAACTGCGTGAATTTCGTTAGCTACCGTTAAGCCATTTTGTTTAAATACTTCATCAGTAAACATAACAGGGAAAACATAATAACCAGCTTCAGCTAAAGGTTAGGTAAGGCTAGTTGTTCAAGGAAGGAAAAACGTATAGAAATGTTATTCAATAATAAGAAAATAATATATAGTTGCTAAATAAAAACCCTGTTCCTCAAAAATTTTTAAGGAAAGGATTAGTATTAGTATTAGCGTAATAAGCAAGCTTGAATTTTATCGACTTCTTTATTAAGTGCATCAATAACTAAATCAGGATGTGATCTTTCAAGGGTTTTTACGTTTTGAAATCCATCATTAGCAATCGAACCGGTATATTGTTGAGCTTGTTTAATGTTGCTAAATAAGTAATGAATATTTTTAGCTTTTCGCGTAGTTGTTAAGGTATAACTGATAAAGTATTTAGTTTGCGATTGATAATCAGTAAGCGCATTGGCAACAATATTATTTCCTTCAACTAATTTGATGGTATCTCCGCCATTGATGGTAATGGCTTGTTGAGTTGGCATATTGTAATATGGCCACCAAGCTGAACCCAAATAGTTATCGCTATTCAAAACCACTGGGCTGTTATCAAGTTCTTGAGCAATACAAACTGATAATGAAGAATGAAGAACAGTGATAGGACGAGAAGTACTATATTTATTTATTATATCCACACCGACAGGATTTTGGGTAATTTCGACTCCTGGAGTTTGATAGATTGATTGCATTTTGTGAGAAGCACAGCCAGTTAGCAACATTACTAAAACAGTAAAACCAATTAACTTTCTCATATCTCATCCTAGCTTGATTAACTACTTTAATTCTAACTGGTTATAAAAGGATTTACTAGTATTTAAAAGATGAACATATAAATATTTTTTAGTATTAAAAATTAGTCAGTAATTTGTTTTATATAAAATTAAAATAATAATAATTTTGGCGAGAAATTGAGAGAAATTAATTTTTCTCTCATTTTTATTATTAGTCTTCTTTACCTCGAATTTTTCTCGATAATCGTTTAAATCCATGGGTAAATTTCTTTATTGCCATTGCCAATACTGGTACCTTAATTTTAATATCAAAACGCTCACGCAACTCGATTGCATCATTAGCTTTGGTAAGCCAAATAAAACCAGAGTTAGTTAAATCGATCGCTTTGATTGTTCCTTCAGGTGTTAAAATAAAATTCCCTCCATGAATGTCATTGGAAACTAAATTATAACTATGTAATTTTTCAACGCAGTTTTTTATTTGTTCACCATAGGTTTTCATTTCTTCCCATTTTAACGAGCGACCTTCAATAAAATTAAAAATCATATAATGACGTTTAGTAACTTTATCAAATGCAACTAAATAAAGTTCATAAGCAATATCACATTTTTCCAACGATATTTTAGCTAGCTTATGAATTAAATTGAAATAAAAGTCACCAGTCAATTTGGCGATAATACGGCGTTCTAAACGATGTTCAACACCACCATCAATTTTAAAAATGAATTTAGTTTTCTCATGATTGATTAAATATGTATATCGCTCAATTCTATCACTTGGATCGAGTAATTCATGATGGCCTTCTTCAGCCAAAAATTGGTCAAAAAGGTCTAAATAATTGATTTCATCATTTTGCACATAGGCAAATTTCATATTGCCACGTTCAATTTCAATAATTTTTGCAAAGTTATTCAAATTTTGTAGTCCTAAGAGAGATCAAAAAAATTAAACTATCTTAAACATTATCCCACCTAAAGTAAATCAATCACTGACAGTTATTAGAACAAACATCAAAAGTATATAAAAAGAATTTTAACTACTTATTGAACTTTTAAGTTAAATTAATACAAAGCTAATATTAGTAAAGACGAGTAATTAAGGTAGAAAAGTGGAAAAGGTAGATTTACTATTTATAAAAATTCACTTAATGATATGATCTGTTTATTATTAACAGCGACTATTTTTTATGCAAACCAAAGCTGCTGTGTGGTTTTTATATATCATAAGAACCGCAAAACAATCTTTATATACTGGTATCACTACTGATGTTGCTCGGAGATTACACCAACATCAAATGGGTAAAGGTGCAAAACATCTAAAAGGACATAAGGATCTTATTATCGTCTATCAACTAAGTGTTGGTGATAGATCAACTGCCTTGAAATTAGAATATCGTATTAAACAGTTAACCAAAATTCAAAAAGAAAAGTTAGTTTCAATATCTCCAAGTCTCAATGAATTATTTATTTTTCTAAATATGAAAAATATTTAACGTTATTTATTGTCTACATAATTGATAATAACTGTAATGGTGGAGCTTTAATTGTTTCAATTTGTTGGTTAAATTGTTTTAATTGTTGTTGCCAAAAATCAATATCAGTCAACCAAGGGAAGGCTCGAGGAAAAGCCGGATCTTGCCAACGTTGAATAATCCATGCCAGATGGTGCACAATTCGCATTGCTCGTAATGGTTCGATTAATTTCAATTGGTTATTATCAAATAGGAAAAATTCCTCATAAAGTTCAATAAAACTGGATAATTGAATTCTCTGCTGTTGTTGATCACCATTGAGTAGCATCCAGATATCTTGAATTGCTGGACCGTTTCTTGCATCATCAAAGTCAACCAAGATGGCTTTATCCCGCCATAAAATATTTCCAGGATGACAATCGGCATGTAGTCGAATTGGTTGCCAATCGTTATGCCAATGTTGTTCAACAGTTTTAATTAAATCGCGGAGGATGATTTTAAGCTCTATTTGAATTTTATTCGGGATGATGGCGTTAGATAACAAAATTTCTTGAGGTTGGTAAAGATATTCTTGCAAACCTATGGTTGGACGGTGTTCAAAAGGTTGTTTTGCGCCAATTTGATGAATTCGACCAAGCATAGTTGCTATGGAATCAAATTGCTCTAAATTATCGGTTTCATACTGCCTTGCGCCAACACTTGGAAATAATGCAAATAGATAGCCCTGATATTCATGCACACTACTGTTGTTAATTACCAGAGGTGCAATAACTGAGATATCTGCCTGTGATAATTGTTGGGTAAATTGATGCTCTTCAATAATTTGTGATCTATTCCAGCGATGTGGCCGATAATATTTAACGACATAACGAGTACGATTTTCATCAGAAAATTGATATACACGATTTTCATAACTATTTAAAGCCGTAAGGCCTGAATCAACATAGATACCTATGGCGGCTAAGCTATCAAGAATCAGTTCCGGCGTTAATGTTTGGAATGAAAATGCACTGTTATTCATAATGTTCCATTATTGTTGGCTAAACCATTCGTCTAGTTTTTGTTTTAATGCATCTAAACCAACGCGTTTTGGCGATGAGAAAGGTGCAACAGTAATATCACCTTGAAAAGGTAAAATGGCTTCTTTAACCATATTAACTTGTTTTTTTTGTGCACCAGAAGCCAGTTTATCGGCTTTAGTTAATAATAACATTACAGGAATATTTACAGATACAGCCCATTCAATCATTTGTTGATCCAAATCTTTTAATGGGTGTCTAATATCCATTAATACAACTAAACCTTTTAAACTTTCTCGTTTTTGCAAATACTCACCCAGTGATTTTTGCCACTTGCGTTTAATCGCTTCAGGTACTTGGGCATAACCATAACCAGGTAAATCAACTAAGCGACAGTTTTCTTCAACTTCGAAAAGGTTAATTAGTTGTGTTCGTCCTGGAGTTTTACTTGTTCTTGCTAGGGCTTTTTGATTAGTTAATGTATTAAGTGCGCTTGATTTACCCGCATTGGAACGGCCTGCAAATGCAATTTCAACGCCAGTATCAATTGGTAAATGTGTAATGTCAGGGGCACTTAAGATAAAATGCGTTTTAGCATAATTTAATGGTCGAATGTCGCTCATAAACAATATCCTTTAAGTGCATTAACGGCACTTAATCACTTAAAATGCCGTTACTGTATAGAAAAACTTAAGAATTGACAACTTTTTCGACTGCTTTTCTAAATCGGTTCATGCCTTCTTTTATTTCATCTTCCGAGATAATTAAAGATGGCGTAAAACGTAGTACATTTGGCCCAGCATTAAGTATCATTACTTTATACTCGGTAGCAAAATTTAAAAAATCTCGCGCTTTACTATGAAATTCAGGTTGTAATTCAGCACCTAAAAGCAAGCCTTTACCTCGATACTCTCGAAATACTTTGAATTTATCATTGATGGTTTCAAGTTGTTCAATAAACATTGCCCGACGTGTTTGGACACCTTCAAGTACTTCTGGGTTGTTAATGATATCGAAGGCAGCACAACCAACGGCACAGGCCAGTGGGTTTCCACCATAAGTGGTACCATGAACACCAGGATGCATTACCGATGCAATCTCATTTGTGGTTAGCATTGCACTAATAGGAAAGCCACCGCCGAGAGCTTTAGCGGAAGTTAAAATATCAGGAATGACATCATATTGTTGATAAGTATATAAACTACCAGTTCTCCCCATACCGCATTGTACTTCATCAAAGACTAATAGGGCATTATATTGATCACAAAGTGCTCGAACACCTTTTAAAAACTCTGGTGTGGCAGAGCTTAATCCTCCTTCACCTTGCACTGGTTCTAATACTACAGCACAAGTATGATCATCCATTACTGCTTTAACAGCATCTAAATCATTAAAAGGAACATGAATAATATCAGCCGGTTTCGGCCCAAAACCATCGGAATATTTAGCTTGCCCGCCAACGGAAACGGTAAAAAGGGTGCGACCGTGAAAAGATTGATAAAAAGCGATAATTTTAGTTTTATAGGGACTATATTTTTCAGCCGCATAGTATCTTGCTAATTTAAAAGCAGCCTCATTTGCTTCAGCACCTGAGTTAGCAAAAAAAACTCGGTCCGCAAATGTATTTTCAATAAGTTTTTGGGCAAGTCGTAGTGAAGGCTCATTGGTAAAAACATTACTAACATGCCATAATTTTTCACTTTGTTGCTGTAGAGCATTGATTAACTGAGGATGGCAATGGCCGAGAGCATTAACCGCTATACCTCCAGCAAAATCGATGTATTCTTCACCATTTTGATCCCATACTCGACTACCTTTTCCTTTCACTGGTATAAAGCTAGCGGGTGAATAAACGGGTAGAATTACTTTATCAAACAGATCTCGTGTAATTTCGGGCTGCATTATTTAATCCTTATTTTAACCAACGGTCATTTTATATTTTATGTTATTTAAAAAGATAGTAAAGTTAATATTTATTCATAATTATTGAATTTATATTCATTTAAAATAAAGTTATATATTTTATTCTTTTCTGTAATTATTTTCGGGTATAATCAACGGTTAATTAATAATCGTCGATAAGATAGGAATAAATATGAGTCGCATTATCTATTGCCATTATTTAAAAAAAGAATCCGAAGGATTAGATTTTCAGCTTTATCCAGGTGAATTGGGTAAACGTATTTATAATGAAATTTCAAAGATTGCCTGGCAAGAATGGCTTAAAAAACAAACAATGTTAATTAATGAAAATAAATTCAATATGATGAATTTAGAACATCGTAAAAAAATAGAAACCGAAATGGTTAAGTTTTTATTTGAAGGTGAAGATGTGGTTATTGATGGGTATAAACCTGAAAATTGAGAGCTAAAATGAAAAATAACTATAAAATTATTACTTTACTCATTTCCGTAACATTATTAACAGCTTGTCCTGGTTCGAAAAACAAAAGTACTGATGAAGATTATTATATAAAAGATACCAATGCTTTTAATATTTTAATCAGTCAGTATGCAAATAATATAGAACAAATTTGGGGGGCCAAAGAAATTCTTATTGCCGGACCAAAAGATTATGTTCAGTATGAAGATAATTTGCAAACACGAGTCCACATTAATTTTGTTTCAGGTGTAATAACAATTGAGACTTTATCTGATACTCCTTTAGCTTATTTAAAAGATGCGATTGTTTCGACATTACTTATGCCAGAGCCAGTTGATATTATTCGCCATGATAAAATAAGTCAGAACTTATCAGGAGAACCATTTTTATATAACCAAGTTCTTGACCAAGAAAGACAGCCAATTCGTTGGAGTGGTAGGGCGAATAGTTTTGCTGATTATTTACTTGCCAATAATCTAAAAGTCCGTTCATCTGGTTCTCATAAAATTACCTATGTTGAAATCAAGCTAGTTCCAAATCATATTAATGAACGAGCAAGAAAATTTTTACCACTTGTTACTGAAGCATCAAATCGTTATTTTATTGATGAACGATTAATTTTAGCTATCATGGAAGTAGAATCTGCATTTAACCCTTATGCAGTCAGTCGTACTGATGCGTTAGGATTAATGCAAGTTCAACAACATACTGCCGGCCGAGATATCTTTAATTCACGAGGAAAATCAGGCGAACCTAGCCGTCAATTTTTACTCGATCCACGTAATAATGTTGATATGGGAACCGCTTATTTATCACTGTTGAAGACTAAGTATTTAGCCGGTATAAATAATCCAATTTCATTAAGATATGCAATGATCACTTCCTATAATGGTGGTGCTGGTAGTGTATTGCGTACTTTTTCTAATGATAGAAATGAAGCTATTAATATTATTAACTCGATGACACCACAACAAGTTTATCGAAAATTAGTGACCTCACATGTTTCTCAAGAATCACGTAATTATTTAGTGAAAGTAAGTAAAATCTTAGATAACAAATAATTAATTACTTAACGATTATTAGCCACTTTTTTAATCTAGATAAGAGATACAAAGAGTGGCTATCTTATATATAATTAATATTATTAATAACTAATGATTTTTTAAGTTTTAAAGATTTTTAATAAAAAAAACGTGATCTACGTTAATTTTGGAGTATACTATGCGCCTCATAAAAGCATAGTTTTTTTGAGGATGTCAACTTGAGTAATGATAAGCTTGTGGACTCGTTTTCTCCCGCACAAATGACCCAAATCGCCGAAGAACTTGGCAATTATAAAGTTAATAAACACCCTAGTAGTACTATCTTATCTGCTATTCTTGCAGGTGTTTTTATCTCCATCGCCTTCGTATTCTATATTACTGCAACCACCGGTACAGCAACCGTTGCTTTCGGACTTGCTAAATTAGTTGGCGGTATCTGTTTCTCGCTTGGTTTGATGCTTGTCGTTTGTTGTGGAACGGATCTATTTACTTCAACCATTTTAACTATTTTACCTAAAATGACGCATAGAATAAGTTGGGTAAAAATGTTTCGTAACTGGATTTTTGTCTATATTGGTAACTTTATTGGTGCTATACTGTTTGTAGCAATTATTTGGTTTTCTGGGCAATATATGGTTGCCAATGGTTTGTGGGGATTAAATGTCTTACAAACTGCAGATCATAAATTACACCATACTTTCATCGAAGCGGTGTTCCTTGGTTTATTAGCTAATTTAATGGTGTGTTTAGCTGCTTGGATGAGTTATGCTGGTCGTAGTTTACTTGATAAAATGCTAATTATGGTGCTACCTGTAGCTATGTTTGTCGCCAGTGGGTTTGAACATAGCATTGCAAATATGTTTATGATTCCTATGGGAATTGTAATTAATAATTTTGCGTCACCTGAGTTTTGGGCTGCTGTCGGGGTCGCTCCTGATACCTTTAAAGCACTAACAGTTGAGCATTTTATTGTAAATAATTTAATTCCTGTTACTATCGGGAATATTTTAGGGGGCTTATTAGTCGCCGTTCCTAATTGGGCTTTACATCTACGTAAGCCACATTGATTTTATAATATTTACCCTTATGTAAGAGTAGATAGATATTTTTGTAAACCTGAGGTTAATAACTATGAGTAATTTAAATGAAGTACAAGCAAAGGCTTGGAAAGGATTTAAAGAGGGTGATTGGCAAAATAATGTCAATGTTCGCGATTTCATTCAAAAAAATTACACACCTTATGAGGGTGATGAATCTTTCTTAGCTGGCGCTACAGAAGCAACCACTAAATTGTGGGATAAAGTGATGGAAGGTATCAAATTTGAAAACTCCACTCATACGCCAGTTGATTTTGATACCAGTGTAATCTCTACTATCACTGCTCATGATGCAGGTTATATCGAAAAGGATTTAGAGAAGATTGTCGGTTTACAAACTGAAAAACCATTAAAACGTGCAATTATCCCGTTTGGTGGTATCAAAATGATCGAAAATTCTTGTAAAGCTTACGATAGAACTTTAGATCCATTAGTTAAAAAAATCTTTACTGAATATCGTAAAACTCACAACCAAGGTGTGTTTGATATTTATACTCCAGATATCCTACGTTGTCGTAAATCAGGTGTAATCACTGGTCTTCCTGATGCTTATGGTCGTGGTCGTATCATTGGTGACTACCGTCGTGTTGCGCTTTACGGTATCGATTACTTAATGCAAGATAAATTTGCACAATTTACTTCATTACAAGCTGACTTTGAAAATGGCGTTGATTTACCAATGACCATGCAACGTCGTGAAGAAATTGCTGAACAACATCGTGCACTTGGTCAAATTAAAGAAATGGCAGCGAAATATGGTTTCGATATTTCAGCACCAGCAACTACAGCACAAGAAGCTGTGCAATGGACTTATTTTGGTTATTTAGCTGCTGTTAAATCTCAAAATGGTGCAGCAATGTCTCTTGGTCGTACTTCTACTTTCTTTGATATCTACTTCCAACGTGATTTAGCAGCTGGTTTAATTACCGAAAAAGAAGCGCAAGAAATTGTTGACCACTTCGTTATGAAATTACGTATGGTTCGTTTCTTACGTACTCCTGAATATGATGAATTATTCTCAGGCGACCCAATTTGGGCAACAGAATCTATTGCAGGTATGGGTGTTGATGGTCGTACATTAGTAACTAAGACTTCTTTCCGTTTCTTAAATACTCTATATACAATGGGTCCTTCTCCAGAACCAAACATGACAATTCTTTGGTCTGAACAATTACCTTCTGGATTTAAAGAATTTGCATCTAAAGTATCTATCGATACTTCATCTTTACAATATGAAAATGATGACTTGATGCGTCCTGATTTCAATAACGATGACTATGCTATCGCATGTTGTGTAAGTCCAATGATTGTTGGTAAACAAATGCAATTCTTTGGTGCTCGTGCAAACCTTGCTAAAACCCTTCTATACGCAATCAATGGCGGTGTGGATGAGAAATTAAAAATGCAAGTTGGTCCTAAAGAAGATCCAATCACTGACGAATATCTTGATTTTGACAAAGTGTTCGCTCGTTTAGATCATTTTATGGATTGGTTAGCAAAACAATACGTGACAGCTTTAAATGCAATTCACTATATGCACGATAAATATAGTTATGAAGCATCATTAATGGCGCTACATGACCGTGATATTATTCGTACTATGGCTTGTGGTATAGCTGGTCTTTCTGTTGCAGCTGACTCATTATCTGCAATTAAATATGCGAAAGTAAAAACTATTCGTGATGAAGATGGTTTAGCAACTGATTTTGAAATCGAAGGTGAATATCCACAATTCGGTAACAATGATCCACGTGTTGATGACATTGCTGTTGATTTAGTTGAACGTTTCATGAAGAAAATTCAAAAACTTAAAACTTATCGTAATGCAATTCCTACTCAGTCTGTGTTAACTATTACTTCAAACGTAGTATATGGTAAGAAAACAGGTAACACTCCAGACGGACGTCGTGCTGGTGCGCCATTTGGACCAGGTGCTAACCCAATGCACGGACGTGACCAAAAAGGTGCGGTTGCTTCATTAACTTCTGTTGCTAAACTTCCTTTTGCTTACGCTAAAGATGGTATTTCATATACTTTCTCAATCGTTCCTAATGCATTAGGTAAAGATGATGACGCACGTAAACGTAACTTAGCTGGCTTAATGGATGGTTACTTCCATCACGAAGCAACAGTTGAAGGTGGTCAACATTTAAATGTTAACGTATTAAATCGTGAAACATTATTAGATGCGATGGAACATCCAGAAAAATATCCACAACTAACTATTCGTGTATCTGGATATGCAGTACGTTTCAACTCATTAACTAAAGAGCAACAAAAAGACGTTATTACACGTACTTTCACTCAATCAATGTAGTTTAGTTAATAATAAACTTAAATTAAATAGCGTCCTTTAGGGGCGCTATTTTTTTGTAGTTAAAATTTTTTGCTAAAAAACGTTATTGGATAATGCAAAGCTATTTTATTTATTTGTCTTGATATATATTCACTATAATTAAATTAATATCGTTTCTCACTTATTGGTGTAATTGGTGAAAACATTAGTCTAACTGAGTTAAAATAAGAAAAAAGAGCAATGTAAGCAATTATCAGAGAATTGTTATGGAAAAAAATATTATTATGACAACACAACAACCGATTAAAGGTCGTATTCACTCTTTTGAGTCTTTTGGTACAGTTGATGGACCGGGTATTCGCTTCATTGTTTTCTTTCAAGGATGCTTAATGCGATGCTTATATTGTCACAATCGTGATACGTGGGATTTAAAAGCAGGGCGTGAAATTACTGTCGCTGAGCTGATGAAAGAGATCATCACTTATAAAAATTTTATTATGCCTAATGGTGGTGGTGTGACTGCATCTGGTGGTGAAGCAACCTTACAATCAGAATTTATCACTGAATGGTTTAAAGCTTGTCATGCTGAGGGAATTCATACTTGTTTAGATACTAATGGTTATGCAAGACAACTTGATCATACCGTTGAAGAGTTAATGGAAGTAACAGATCTTGTGATGCTTGATTTGAAACAAATAAATGATGAGATACACCAAAAATTGGTAGGTGTTCCAAATAAACGAGTTTTAGAATTTGCTAAATATCTTCAAAAAATAAATAAACGAACTTGGATCCGCTATGTTGTTGTGCCGGGATGGACGGATGATGATAATTCTGCTCATTTACTCGGTCAGTTTATTCAAGGAATGGAAAATATCGAAAGAGTTGAACTACTTCCATACCATAAGCTCGGTGCATATAAATGGGATACACTGGGTGATAAATATATGTTAGAAGGTGTAGAAGCTCCACCACGAGAAACATTGGATCGAATTCAAGCAATTATTGAAAGTTACGGTCAGTATGTGACATTTAGCAAATAAAAAACTTCAACATAAATAAGGCGCTTAAAATCGCGCCTGTTAACCTTCTATTTTAATCTTTTCCTTCTCACCGCCCGTAACAGATAGAGGATGCCTTCAAGCGCCAGGACACAAACAGATAGCCAAATCAGTCCGTATGACACAATATGTTCACTAGATACTGATTCATGTAAAAATAATACAGAAACAACAGTAAGTAATACTGGCTCCACATATCCTAGTAATCCAAATAGTCCAAGCGGTAATAGTCGCCTAGCTACGAAATACATAGCAAAGGCGATGGCGGTAATAATACCGAGCATTGGGATAAAAATATGGAAATGAGATAAATCACTTATAATCTGATTACAAGGATAATGTAAAAGAAAATAAATCAGACAGCCGATAAATATAAAAAAGAAGTCTGAAAATGTTCCTGCAATACCTTCTATTTGCAATTTACGTCGTGTCATAAAGTAAATAGGATAACCCAAGGCGATGACCGCCGTTTCCCAAGAAAAAGCGCCAGTAATATAGATTTCTAATATAACACCTATGCTAGCGAGTAGTACCGCAATTTTTTGAAAAATACTTAGCCTTTCTTTATAGAAAATTTGCCCAAAGACCACCATACTTAATGGTAATAAAAAATAGCCAAGAGAAGCTGACAATCCATGACCATTTATTGGTGCCCAAATAAAAATAAGCATTTGAATAGTCAGTAGGAAAGAAGAAAACAATAACCCAACTAAAAGAAATGGCTGATGTTTAATTCGAATAAAGAGGGCAGATATAGATGACCATTGCTTTTCAATCAGAATTAAGACAATAATAGCCGGAAAAGATGTTAATAATCGCCAGCAAAAAATATCTACTACAGATAAAGGTTGCAATAATACTGGATAGTAATACAACAAACCAAAAAGACATGATGCTAGGATTGATAATGCAACACCTTTTATCATCTTATTTACCTTAATTAATAAAAAAATAGCGCTAATGAATAGCGCTACAATGAATATATGAAATTATAAAACTAACCAATAACTTCAAGGCCATTCATATATGGCACTAATACTGATGGTACTTTAATTGTTCCGTCTGCTTGTTGATAATTTTCCATTATAGCAACCAGTGTACGTCCAACAGCTAAACCTGAACCATTTAGTGTATGTACTAAATAGGTTTTATTATCAGCTTTATTGCGGTAACGGGCTTGCATACGACGTGCTTGGAAATCCCACATATTTGAACATGAAGATATCTCACGATAAGTATTTTGTGCTGGTACCCAAACTTCTAAATCATAAGTTTTGCAAGAACCAAAGCCCATATCTCCAGTACAAAGTACAATTTTACGATATGGCAATTCTAATAATTGTAAAACTTTTTCAGCATGTGCAGTTAATTCTTCTAATGCTTGCATTGATTCTTCTGGTTTAACAATTTGTACAAGTTCGACTTTATCAAATTGATGCATACGAATTAAGCCACGGGTATCTTTACCATAGGATCCGGCCTCAGAACGGAAACAAGGTGTATGAGCTGTCATTTTTAATGGTAATACGCTTTCATCAAGAATCTCATCACGCACTAAATTAGTAACTGGTACTTCAGCAGTTGGAATTAGTGCATAATTACTGCTTTCTGACTCTTCATCAAGAGGTTTAGTATGGAATAGATCTCCTGCGAATTTAGGTAATTGACCTGTTCCAAAAAGCGTAGCTTGATTCACTAGATATGGTACGTAAATTTCAGCATAACCATGTTGTTCGGTATGTAGATCTAGCATAAATTGCGTAATTGCACGATGTAAACGTGCTATTTGTGATTTCATTACCACAAAACGAGCACCAGTTAATTTTACACCAGCAGCAAAATCAAGACCACCAAAACGTTCACCTAATGCAACATGATCTTGAATAGGAAAATCGAAGGTTCGTGGGGTACCAAAACGAGAAACTTCAACATTATCATTCTCATCTTTACCATCTGGCACTGAATCATTAGGAATATTAGGAATGTTGGCAGAAATATCTTTAATTTGATTAAGAAGTTTATCAAGCTCTATTTTTGCGCTATTAAGCTTCTCGCCAAGTTTGTTTACTTCTTCGCGCAGTGTTGAAATATCTTCGCCACGTGCTTTGGCTTCACCAATTGCTTTCGAGCGTGCATTGCGCTGTGCTTGTAAGTTTTCTGTTTCAACCTGTAGTGTTTTACGTTTTTCTTCAAGTTGTCGAATTGTCTCAACATCTAATTTAAATCCACGACGTGCTAATTTGCTAGCAACGAGATCTAATTCATTTCGAAGTAAATTTGGGTCCAACATAAAAAGAGTCCATTATTGTTTATTAATGTTATTTATTTAATTTCTTATTTTAGTACAGCTAACAAAACATATAAATAAAAAAGTATGATTAATAACACATATGAAATTCGTGAGTTAAGTATACTAGAATTGTTTTGGGATTCAACCGAAGTGGCAGGCCCGAACAACGCTAAATGATATTCATAAATTTATTTAATTGGATAAGAAAATAATCATTCGTTATATGTCAAAATACTATACATATAAAATTTATTATTTTTTGTGTTTGTTACTGTTGTGTATCTTGCTTAATATTTTCAGGTGACTATTATTAATAAAAGCAAATACAAATACAAGTTATTAACAGTCATTTTTTAGTAAAATATATAATATTAAAAACGTTGTTCAGTCTATAAAATTTATTATTCTATTTTTCAAAAGTAATAAACCAAATTTTAAATCGTTTATTTACTACTGAAACTATATTTTTCTAATGTAGATATTATTAGAATTTTTAGCTGTTTCGTTTGGATTACTATTGTTATCGACAATTTTCTTTTCATCAACTATCCCTTATAAGTTTTTTGAGGGATTCAGTGAACTATTTGATAATTGGTGATAGTTCGCATTGAATGGATCTTATATTGATTTGCAAAAACGATAATATTATACTTAATTGCTATTTATTTATTTTAACTTTTCAAAATTTTTACAGGATAGAAGGTAAATGGAACAACAACAGAATAAACCAACAAGTGGTTTTGCTATAGCAGGAATGATTTGTGGGATTGTATCATTAATTCCAATGGGACTTTTAAGTATTGCTGTGGCTATTGTTGCTATAGTGTTAAGCGCTATTGCTAAGGGCGATATAAGAAATAATAATAAAAATGGTGCTGGTTTTGCTACAGCCGGGATGGTTTGCGGAATTATTGCTATTGCACTATGGGTCTTATTGATAGTTGTGATTGGTGGCGCATTATTATCATTTGCCTAATTATATAACTAAAATATAAAATTATTATTAATTGAAGCTGACAAAGTCAGCTTTTTTTGATCTAAAAGTAAAATATAATAAATTTGTTATTTTTCTATCTTTGCAAATCTATATTTTCATTTATGTCGTATTCTTTTTAAATATAGAATCATTTCTTTTTAATCCATAAAACGTTTCATCTAGATTTTTTCTGCATGTTTAACTATTGCCTTTTGAGTTTTTTATTCATCTCGCGATATTCGAATTTTACAGTAATGATTGGATTGGATAAGGTATAACGAGTACAGTCATAGATTATATGCTTTTTAAAAGGCTATAAATGAGCGTTATTAGCCGTTTTTGAGTCAGGTAAGGGGGTAGGTAGGGTAGTTAATCAAGTTTATTATATTTTGTGTTTTATTAGATTTATATTTAAAAGATTATTCTTATATACATATCATTTCAATCTATAAACAGTGTTGATGATTATTAACAAAGTAATTGTCTTATTCTTGTCCCTCGTTTTTATCAAAATATATAAAGAGAAATATCTAATGGAGATCAAGGCATGGCTATCAGTTCAGCTGGATTTTATATAAATTATAATTTTTTGAGTGTAAGAAATCGAAATGCTTTTGGATGCTTAATGGCGCACCCGAAGGGATTCGAACCCCTGACCGCTCGGTTCGAAGCCGAGTGCTCTATCCAGCTGAGCTACGGATGCGTGTAAGTTCGTAAAAAAATGGTGCATCCGAAGGGATTCGAACCCCTGACCGCCCGGTTCGTAGCCGGGTACTCTATCCAGCTGAGCTACGGATGCGTATTGAATATTATAAAATGGTGCATCCGAAGGGATTCGAACCCCTGACCGCCCGGTTCGTAGCCGGGTACTCTATCCAGCTGAGCTACGGATGCATATTTTAATTTGTAAATGGCGGTGAGAGAGGGATTCGAACCCTCGATGCAGCTTTTGACCGCATACTCCCTTAGCAGGGGAGCGCCTTCAGCCTCTCGGCCATCTCACCAAAACATTATGATTTTGCTTCAACAACAAAATCATAATGTGTGGCGCACATATTACGTTCTAGAAAAAATAAGTCAAACATTTTTTTAAGAACACGTGCTAGTTGTTTATTTCGTACCCAATATTACTCTTTGGGTTGAACTAATTCATCACTTTTATCTTGCGATTGATGAATTCTGTTGTATATTTCTTCTCTATGAATAGAAACTTCTTTAGGTGCATTAATACCGACTCTGACCTGATTACCTTTCACGCCCAAAACGGTAATAACAACATCGTCACCAATTATAAGTGTTTCACCTACTCTCCGAGTTAAAATTAACATTAGATCTCCTAATATCAGTTAAGTATATATCCAAACAATTTAAGATATAGCTTCGTCAGCCCCCCATCAATAAGATAGAAAGACGGAATTTACAGAAATACTCTAATGTTTAATTAACAAACAAACACTGGAGCACATCTGGCTAACTTGCTTGTAATTTATTACTGATTTCCTTTTTCACAGAAGATAACGCTTCTGGTAACGCTGAAAGATCCATTCCACCTGCTTGGGCGAAATCAGGCCGCCCACCACCTTTACCACCTACTTTTAATGCTAATTGAGATACTAATTCACCAGCTTTAACAATGCTTAATAAATCATTAGTTACACCGGCAGCTAAATTGATTTTGTTACCATTAACAGCTGCTAAAATAATTACGCCGGTTTTTAATTGATTTTTCAAATCATCAATCATAGTGCGTAACATTTTTGCTTCGACATTATCAAGTTTAGCAATTAGCAAGTTTTTATTATTTATTTTTTCGCATTGATCAAGCAATTGCCCACTTTGTTGGCTAGCTTGTTGGGCTTTTAGCTGCTCCATTGCTTTCTCTAATGCTTTAGTTTGATCGAGCAATTGCTCAATTCGTGATAACACCGCTGATTTATCACTTTTGACCAATTGTCCAATTTGATTTAATAAATTGGATTCATGGTGTATATAATCCATCGCATTTTGTCCTGATGTGGCTTCGATGCGACGTACTCCTGAGGCAATACTTGATTCAGAAGTGATTTTAAATAGGCCTATATCTCCAGTTCTATCAACATGTGTGCCACCACAAAGTTCAATAGAGAAATCGCCCATGGTTAATACTCTAACAATATCTTCGTACTTCTCTCCAAATAATGCCATAGCACCTTTATTTTTAGCCTGATCAATAGGCATCAGTTCTATGTCGACTGGCAAGTTACGACGTATCTGTTGATTAACTAGATTTTCAATTTCAACAATTTGTTCTTGCGTAATAGCTTGATTATGCGAGAAATCAAATCGAAGGTAACTGTCATTAACTAGTGATCCTTTTTGATGTACATGATTTCCTAAAATACGTTGTAGAGCAGCTTGCAATAAATGTGTTGCTGAATGGTTACGACGGATACGTTCCCGTAGTTCTACATCTATTGCAGCGGTTACAATATCACCAACTTTTAATGTTCCTTTGGTGACTTTACCAATATGACCGATACTTTTGCCATATTTTTGGCTATCAGTCACATCGAATAATAGATTTGCTGAGCTTAATACTCCTTTATCACCAACTTGCCCGCCTGATTCACCATAAAACGGTGTTTTGTCTAAGATGACAACTGCGGTATCGCCGGCATTGATAGCTTCAACTTTATTTCCATCTTGAAAAATTGCAATGACCTTTCCTGATGATTCGGTAAATTTATACCCTAAAAATTCAGTTTTATCATCAAGTTTAATCATATTGCTATAATCAACACTAAATGAACTTGATTCACGAGCTCGTTTTCGTTGTTCTTCCATGCATTGATTAAAGCCGTCTTCATCAATAGTGATATTTTTTTCACGACATACATCAGCAGTAAGATCTAATGGGAAACCGTAAGTATCATACAGTTTAAACGCAACATCTCCAGGTAGTATTGCATTAGTAATCTTACCTAACTCTTGATCAAGTAAAAATAAGCCTCGTTCTAATGTTTTTAAGAACTGTTCTTCTTCTATTTTTAGAGTTTCTTCAACCAATTTTTGGTTATTTGCTAATTCATTAGCGGCACTTCCCATTACATCAATTAACGGCTTAACTAACTTATAAAAGAATATATTTTTAGCGCCTAGCATATGTCCATGACGTACAGCTCGGCGAATAATTCGACGTAATACATAGCCTCTACCTTCGTTGGAAGGTAAAACTCCATCAGAAACTAAAAAAGCACAAGAGCGGATATGGTCAGCAATAACTCGTAATGATTTACTTTCTAAATCATTAGTTTTGATGATTTGCGCAGCATCTTTTATTAATTTTTTAAACAGATCAATATCATAATTTGAATTGACATGTTGTAATACTGCCGCAATTCGTTCAAGCCCCATCCCTGTATCAACGGAAGGTTTAGGTAACGGTTCCATTGTTCCATCAGCATGGCGATTAAATTGCATGAAAACGATGTTCCAAATTTCAATAAAACGATCACCATCTTCTTCAGGACTTCCTGGAGGGCCTCCCCAAATATGATCACCATGATCATAAAAAATTTCAGTACAAGGTCCACAAGGCCCGGTATCTCCCATCTGCCAAAAGTTATCAGATGCATATGGTGCACCTTTATTATCACCTATGCGAATAATACGTTCTTTGGGAATACCAATTTCATTTTCCCAGATTGCATAAGCTTCATCGTCGGTTTCATACACGGTTACTGTCAAACGATCTTTTGGTAGGTTAAACCATTTTTCACTGGTAAGTAATTCCCATGCAAAATGAATCGCGTCATGTTTGAAATAATCGCCAAAACTAAAGTTTCCTAACATTTCAAAAAAAGTATGATGCCGAGCAGTATATCCTACATTGTCAAGGTCATTATGTTTGCCTCCAGCTCGCACACAACGTTGTGATGTCGTTGCTCTGGTATAAGACCGTTTATCAATACCAAGAAAAACATCTTTAAATTGATTCATTCCCGCATTTGTGAATAAAAGTGTTGGGTCATTGTGTGGAACAAGGGAACTACTCGCAACAATTTCGTGTCCTTTGCTATGGAAAAAGTCAAGAAAATTTTGACGAATTTCTGCAGTGCTTTTCATTTATGCTTCCATATTAAACGATAAATTTTTAGACATAGTAATATACCCGTTACAACTTAAGTTGAAAAGTAAATATTCTTAATACAGCGATTGAACTAATTACTATTAGTAAGGAATAAAATTAAAAGATCTTGAGAGCTTTTTTACGCAATGGGCATTCATTCTGTTTAGTATTGTAGGGACTATAATAGTTTAAGTCAACAAACTATACACAGTTTTTATATCACCTGGTGTAAAACCTCTAGAGGTTAAATACTGTGCTACTTTTTGTTTTTGTTGATTATTTTTAGGATCAATAAGTTTGAACTTTTTCAACAATTGTTGATAAGCTATCTCAGACCAATTAATATCAGCTAAATTTAATAGCTTTTTATTAAGATCGGATGATAATCCTCGTTGCTTTAATTCCAAACTAATTTTATATTTTCCATAACCTTTATTCGCACGCATAAATATATATTTTTCAATATATTGCTCATCATCCATCCAATGTTGATGAGTACAATGTTTAATAACATGTTCTATTTGTATCTTTAATTGGCTTAATTCTTCTGGATAATCATCTTCTATACATTTTATTTTTTTACTAAAAAATAAAGTTAATTTTCTGGTAAGTTCATATGAAGAGTGATCACGCTGTGCAAGTAATTGCACAGCTTTAGCTAAAATTAATTTATTAAGATTGTGTGACATTATTCGAAATTTTCATCTTCTGTTGTAGATTCTTCATCTTCAGCAGAGAAAACAGCTGGACTATTTAATAATAAATCACGCAATTTGGTTTCAAGTTCGGTAGCGATTTCAGGATGTTCTTGTAAAAACTTAATTGAATTAGCTTTACCTTGTCCAACTTTCTCACCATTATAGCTATACCATGCACCGGCTTTATCAACTAATTTATGTTTAACACCTAAATCAATCAATTCGCCTTCTTTTGATATACCACATCCATAAAGAATTTGGAACTCAGCTTGTCTAAATGGTGCAGCGACTTTGTTTTTAACCACTTTTACACGAGTATCACTACCGATAACATCTTCGCCTTCTTTTACTGCACCAGTACGACGGATATCTAAACGCACTGAAGCATAGAATTTTAATGCGTTACCGCCAGTAGTTGTTTCAGGATTACCAAACATAACACCAATTTTCATACGAATTTGGTTGATGAAAACGACAAGGCAATTAGCATTTTTGATGTTAGCGGTTAATTTACGTAATGCTTGAGACATTAAACGTGCTTGTAATCCCATATGCGAGTCACCCATTTCACCTTCAATTTCCGCTTTCGGTGTTAATGCTGCGACTGAGTCGACAATAATGACATCTACTGCGCCAGAGCGAACCAATGCATCACAAATCTCAAGCGCTTGTTCACCTGTATCTGGTTGTGAAACTAATAAATCATCAACTTGAACCCCTAATTTTGCAGCATATATTGGATCTAAAGCATGTTCAGCATCAATAAATGCACAGGTTTTACCTTCTTTTTGTGCTTGTGCAATAACTGATAATGTTAACGTTGTTTTACCTGATGACTCAGGTCCAAAGATCTCAACAATTCTGCCCATTGGTAAGCCGCCAATACCCAATGCTATATCTAATCCCAAAGAACCAGTTGAAACGGCATCCACATCTAAGGTTTGTGTGTCGCCTAAACGCATTATTGAACCTTTACCAAATTGTTTTTCGATTTGACTTAATGCTGCTGAAAGTGCTCGTTGTTTGTTTTCATTCATATAATTAAATTCCAATAAGTAAGGATATGAAACACATTATACTGTATTGTTATACAGTATCAAGTTTTTTTTATAAACAGCCTTAAATTGATTAATTATGTGAAATTACTCACAAATTTTCTTAATATTTATTAATAAATCCCGCTATTCAATTAATTAAACGTTATCTTAAGCGTTATTTAGAATAACGATCTTCATATTGTCATTTGGAAAAATGATAATAATCAAATTATGCTAATTTAATTAGGTTATACTTTCATAAAAAAGAAGCATTTGGTATGATTAACCTCAAAAGCTGTTGGCCATTATTGATGTATTAAATTAATTACCCCATAACATAATCGTTTAACAAATATTGGCAATTTTTTATACCTAAACGTTATGCTAATCAAAAACATCTTAACTAATTAATACACTATCAAATAAAGGAAAATAATGACTGTTGATAATCAAGATTATGTATTGTGTTCCCATTGTGATTTGGTTATCGAATTAACAGATGTTGCAATTGGTCATAAAGCAACTTGTCCTCGCTGTGGTACGACATTGTTTAAAAATCAGAACAATATGAAATTTCGTGCGGCAATGTATGCATTTTGTTCATTAATTATGCTTGTTGTCGCTTGTGGTTTTGTATTTATTGATATTAATTTAGTTGGTAATATTAATGGCGTAAGTGTTTTGGATATACCTAAAACACTTTTTTTTGATAGATATAGCTATATTTCCGCACTATTTGTTCTATTTGTGCTCGTTTTTCCATTACTCAATTTATCTATTATTGTATTGCTTTGTTGCAAAATAAAACTGACTAAATATCGAAAAAGAGATCTCTTGATCGTGTATGAAAAATTTCAGCATTGGTGTATGCCTGAAATATTTTTGACAGGAATTTTAGTTAGTTTTGTTAAATTAATGAGTTATGGCAGCCTTGGTGTTACAGGAACATTTTGGGCGTTTTGTTTGTTTGTTTTCTTTTATATCAAAGCATTAGTTATTTTTACACCAGGAAAAATATGGAATGAAATCCATCGTAATAATTTTACCTTAAAACCGTTACAAGTGGGTAAAACAGGAATTTATCAAAATATAAAATTGTGTAGTTGTTGTCATGCAATGGTTCCTACTGAGTATGCTAAATGCCCAAGATGTAAACAAAAAAGCCAACTTAGAGGAAGGGATAAAATACAGTGGACGATTGCACTATTAGTCACTTCACTGATTATTTATATACCCGCTAATTTATTTGGCATCATGATTACTGAAGTATTTGGGTCACCTTCAAGTTCGACGATTATGGATGGCGTTATTTATATGTGGCAAGCTGGTGATGTACCGGTAGCGTTAATTATTTTTGCTGCTAGCGTGGTTATCCCCATTTTAAAAATTATTTCACTTAGTTTGCTCTGTTATTTTGCTTTGGCAGTTAAGCATAAGAAAAAACGTAATTGTCTAAAAATGAAGAAATTATATAATGCTGTTGAATTTATTGGTAAATGGTCAATGATTGATATCTTTGTGGTTTCGGTCGTGTGTTCTTTGGTAAGAAATCAACAGATGATGGGCGTATATCCTGATATAGGGGTAAGTTTTTTCGCCACTGTTGTTATCATTACAATGATTGCATCCCAAAAATTTGATCCACGTTTGCTATGGGATCGAATACCAACTAGAAAATAAAATAATAGGAATAATATGGCAAGCTCAAGTAAGTTAGCAAAAATAATTAAAATTAGAGCAATTTCAGCAATATGGATTATTCCCATAGTTACCGCAGTTGTTGGTTTATGGATTATCTATGCTCATTTTACTGATCGAGGTACTCCTTTTACCTTATTAGCTAAAGATGCAAGTGGTATTGTGGCCGGTAAAACAGTTATAAAAAATCGTAGTGTTGATGTTGGTATTGTTGATGAAGTGACATTATCTGATGATTACAAACAAGTCGTAATTAAAGGTAGAATTTATAACGATATGAATCCACTATTGAAAAATGATTCGATATTTTGGGTAGTTAAACCTGAAATTGGCCGTGATGGTGTAACAGGGCTAGGTACTATTTTATCCGGTGTTTATATTGAACTCGTTTCCGGTAATGATACTCATAGCTTTAAAAACAATCCATTTGTACTGTCTGATACACCGCCATTATCCGATCCAAGCATAAAAGGAATTCGTTTAAATTTAGATAGTGATCAAAGTGGTGTTGTGCCCCGTGGCGCTAAAGTAATGTTTCGCGGCTATCATGTCGGTAATGTTGAGACATCCGAATTTGATGTTGAAGCACGAAAAATGAAGTATCAAATTTTCATTACCAAGCCTTATGATGCATTAGTAACTGAAAATGTACGGTTTTGGAAAGAGGGGGGAATCAATTTATCGCTATCTTCTCGTGGTGCCAGCTTAGATGTGCCTTCTTTAGATGTTCTAATGTCAGGCGGTATCAGCTTTGATTTACCTGATGGCGCTAAATTGGGACAACCTGCTAAACAACATGATGTATATAAGTTATATGAAGATAGAAAATCAATTCAAGATTCCCAATATACCGATTATAAGGAATTTATTATCATGCTTAATGATTCAATCTCTGGCTTGACCGAAGGTGCGCCAGTTGAATATCATGGCATAAGACTCGGTACAGTAAGTAAAGTGCCGTTTTATACCACAGAAATGTTGCAAGAAAGATCAATCCTTAATCAAAGAGTACCGATACTAATCAAAATCGAACCTGACAGATTAGCTGAATTGGTAGAAGATAAGATAGATATTGCTAATTTAATTATAAATGAGCAAAAAAATGGTTTGCGAGCATCATTAAAGACTTCAAATATGTTTACAGGGGCGCTCTATATTGATTTAGATTTTTATCCAGAGTTAAAAGACAAATATGATACTAAATTGGCTAAACAATATGGGTACGATACGATTGAATCTACATCAACTGGATTTGCGCAAATTCAAGCAAAAATACTGCAATTATTAGATAATTTTAATAATTTACCAGTCACCAATACTATGGAACAATTTAATAAATCTTTACAATCCAGTGAACGCTTAATGAATACCATCAATCAAATTATGGCAAGCAAAGAGATGCAAAATATGCCGAAAGATTTACAAAAAGCTATGCGTTCGTTAAATGAAGCGATGAAAGGAATACAACCAGGTTCACAACTTAATACACAAATGAATGAAAGCTTACAAAAAATTCAGCAAATGATGGATGAATTAACACCTTTACTCCATACGCTAAACAATAAAAGTAACTCATTGATCTTTTCTGCACCAAACAAAACAGATCAAGAACCAAAAGCTAGAGGAAACAAATAATGTTGAAATTGATTCGAAGCTTTAAAATTACACTATTGATAGCATTATTAACGGTAATGGTAGGCTGTTCGTCGAATACTCCAGAAAAAAATTATTTTCAATTAACAAGTAATTTAATTAATGCTGATTCAATGACGACTCGCTCGACCAATAAGTTTATTTGGATTGAGTCTATTGAAGTAGCTAGTTTTTTAAATAAATCAGGTATTGTTTTACAAACACAAGATATAAAATATGTCACAGCAACCAATAATTTATGGGCATCGACACTGTCTCAACAATTTGCAGATCGATTATCGCAGGATCTAACCCAACTTTTACCTAATTATTTAGTTTCAACCAAATCTATTACTACACCGACCTTAACAATTAAGCTTTTTATTGATGGTTTCCATGGTAGTTATAATGGAGATGCAGTGATAAAAGGACGCTGGGTAGTGACAGATAATAAAGGACAAATTAGGACTAAATTTATTGATCGCAGTGTTCCGTTGGCAACAAATGGCTATGATGCACTGGTAAAAGCCTTATCGCAAGGTTGGCAAGATGAAGAGTTTGAATTTGCAAATTCAATCAAATATTAGTTATTGTTTTACATTCCGCCGATATAATGGCGGAATGTTATCAGTATTTGATTTCAAATTATCATAACTGTTTTTTCAATTCACTAAATACCTGCTCATCAATCTCAATCCAACCACGAACACTATTAATAAATGCTATTTTGTCGGCCAGTAAAATATCTTTTTTGTTAATCGTTTTCTCAATTAATTTATGCTGATTTAAATAATGTTGTCGCATTGTGCCAGCTAATAATCCTGATGTAATGGCAGGCGTTATCCACTCATTATTAATTAATAAAGCGATATTACCATTAACAAACTCGGTTATTTCATCATTTTGATTATAATTGATGAATTCTTGACCAATCGTCAATTGAGGAAAATGTTGCCGATTGGTTGTTTTATGATAGAGGAAAACATTGTGTTTATCGACACATTTAGGCGCAAAAGCTATATTATCAATCACCATTGAGGTGGTAAGCAAATCTATACTTATTTCTGATTGTCCAGATTTTGATTGCAAAAGTCTGACTTTATATTTTCCTAATGGATAATTTTTTGCTAACTTGGTTAATGTCTGTTTGATTGTTTCAATATCACATGTAAAATCAAAATATTGCGTTGAGTCGTTCAATCTGTCCAAATGTGCATTAAGTAACAAAAACTCTCCATTTTCTAGCAATAAAGTTTCAATAATATATTCAGGCATAGATAAAGTTCTATGCAAAATAGCTGTTTTCGCTAAGACTTCATTATATTCATCATCGGCGCTTGAATCCCAGGTAATACCTCCGCCAACACCATAATTTAACTGTTGATTATTAATGGTTAAGGTACGTATTGGAATATTAAATATCGCCTTTTTCATAAAAGGTTCAATATAACCAATTGAACCACAATATACGCCACGAGCTGAATTCTCAATATTACTAATAATTTGCATGGTACTTGCTTTAGGCGCTCCAGTGATTGAGCCACATGGGAACAGTGCTTGCAGTAGTTGATACAGGTTAATATTATCTTTTACTACTCCTTGAATAGTTGAGGTGAGTTGCCATACCGTTGGATATTTTTCTGCGGTAAATAAATGTGGAACGTTTACCGAACCAGGTTCTGAAATTTTGCTTAAATCATTACGCAGTAAATCAACAATCATCATATTCTCTGCAAGATTTTTTTCTGATTTCAATAATGCTATTTGTTGTTTATCTTGCTGTGTCGTCAATCCTCGGGCGGTAGTACCTTTCATTGGTTTTGTTGTGATAGTTTTATCTTCTAATTTAAAAAATAGCTCAGGAGAGATAGATAAGATATGATAATTTTCAAATTCTATATAGGCACAATAATTGGCAAGATTATTTTTTTGTAGAAAGTGATAATAATCTAAAGGATTACTATTAAATGGTGCACTAAATTGAATGGTATAATTGGTTTGGTAAGTATTACCTAATTCAATTTGCGAGTGAATATAATCAATTTTTTGTTGATATTCGTTAATATCAGTATCGCAAGATAGCTTTAAAGATAGTGGTGAAAAGTGATCTGAATCTGGAATCGGCTCACTCGTATAATTATCAAAAATACCAAATAAAAGTAATGGTAAATCATGATTTGAACTTTTTATAATTTTGGTTTTATTGCTTTCACTAAATCCCATAGCACTTTCATAAGCAAGATAGCCACAAGCGTAATAACCTTTATTCGTGAAGTTTTCTATCTCATCAATGAGCTGTTTAATAGATCTATAATCGTTTGATTTTATAATTTTGATTGGATCACAAAAACATTTACGTTCACCTTCAAAATCGATATAAATTTTCATTTTAATTACCATTAACAAAGTTGCTAATTATTTTTAAACCAAATTCTGTCTTAATTGCTTCAGGGTGAAATTGTACCGATTCAATTGGCAGTGTTTTATGGCGTAATCCCATAATTAATCCTTGCCTATTTTTAGCGGTGACTATTAAAGGTAATTCATTTGATGGCAAATTAGTTTGGGCAATTAGAGAATGATACCTTACAACAGATAGTGGATTTTTAATCCCGACAAACAAGCCTTGCTCATCATGAGTAATTTCATCAATTTTACCATGCATTGGTACTGGGGCTTTAACAATGCTATAACCAAAATATTGTGCAATCGCTTGATGACCTAAACAAATGCCAAGGATTGGGCAGTGATTAGCAAAACAATTGATCGCCGATAATGATATTCCGGCATTATCGGGTATTCCCGGCCCAGGAGAAATGACCATTTTGGAAAACGATAATTGCTTTAATTCATCAATAGACTTTTCATCATTTTTGATGACCATAACTTCGGCACCAGCACGACAAAGGTAATCATAGATATTAAAAGTAAAAGAATCGTAATTATCAATTAGAAGAATCAAAGTAGTACCCAATGCTTAATAATTATAAAAAAGGAGGTTTTAACGAGTGACTGGTGATTCTATTATAAAAAGCGATGCTATATAAAGTAATTAATTACTTATTAAAAAACTATCTAAGACTATATTAGACATTTAAAAACCCTGTTCCTCAAAAATTTTCCAAAATTTGAGGAGCGGGGTTTTTTATTACTTATTTCTCATAAAGTTAATATTAATGTGATCCATATCACATTAATAATCTAATCTACTTGTATGGTAGTATTATTCAGATTAAAGTTTGTTCGTTAATCATTTTTCAGAGGTATTAAATGAAAATCGTAAAAGCAGAAGTTTTTGTGTGTAGTCCAGGAAGGAACTTTGTCACATTAAAAATCACTACAGATTCAGGCGTATATGGAGTTGGTGATGCGACACTCAACGGACGAGAGCTATCTGTCGCATCATATCTCAAAGATCATCTTTGTCCACAGTTAATCGGTCGAGATGCTAGTCAAATTGAAGATATATTTCAATATTTCTATAAAGGTGCTTATTGGCGTCGAGGGCCAGTGACCATGTCAGCGATATCAGCAATTGATATGGCGTTATGGGATATCAAAGGTAAAGTAGCCAATATGCCACTTTATCAATTATTGGGTGGAGCTTCACGTACTGGTGTCATGGTTTATTGCCATACCACTGGTAAAGATATTGAAGAAGCGCTAGACGATTATGCTAAACATAAGGAAATGGGTTTTAAAGCCATTCGTGTTCAGTGTGGCATACCGGGAATGAAGACCACTTACGGTCAAAGTAAAGGTAAAAATTTAGCTTATGAGCCGGCTACTCGAGGTAATTATCCAGAAGAGCAATTTTGGGCAACCGACAAATACCTTGATTTCACGCCAAAATTATTTGAAGCAGTAAGAAATAAATTTGGTTTTAATGAACATCTATTGCATGACATGCATCATCGTTTAACGCCAATAGAAGCAGCTCGATTTGGCAAAAGTATTGAAGACTATCGTCTATTTTGGATGGAAGATCCGACACCTGCAGAAAATCAAGAGTGCTTCCGTTTAATTCGTCAACATACCGTAACACCAATTGCTGTCGGTGAAGTATTCAATAGCATTTGGGATTGTAAACAGTTAATTGAAGAACAACTGATTGATTATATTCGAACCACCATAACTCATGCTGGTGGTATTACACATATGCGCCGGATTGCTGATTTTGCGGCACTTTATCAAGTTAGAACAGGTTCACATGGTCCATCTGATTTATCGCCAATTTGTCATGCAGCAGCTCTGCATTTTGATATGTGGGTACCTAACTTTGGTGTACAAGAATTTATGGGTTATTCCGAACAGATGTTAGAAGTTTTCTCGCCTAATTGGACCTTTAATGATGGTTATATGCATCCAAGTGACAAACCTGGATTAGGAATCGATTTTGATGAAAAACTTGCTGCAAAATATCCATACAATCCTGCTTATTTGCCAATTGCTCGTCTAGAAGATGGCACATTGTGGAATTGGTAACTAGAAAAAATTAAGGAAATTAATATGTCAACTTTAGAAACAATAGAAGAAAAAGAAAAACGAAATATCATAAGACGTGTAGCTGTTGCATCATCAATTGGAACCGCTGCAGAATATTATGATTTTTTTGCATATGGGACTGCAGCGGTACTCTTTTTTGGTCAACTGTTCTTTCCTAGTAATGATCCTTTTATTAGTACTCTTGCTGCATTTGCTACTTATGCCGTAGGTTTTTTTGCAAGACCTATTGGTGGTATTGTTTTTGGTCATATGGGCGATAAAGTAGGAAGAAAAAAAGCGTTAGTCATTACTATTTTAATTGTTGGATTAGGAACATTCGTTATTGGTTTATTACCTACTTATGCATCAATTGGTTGGTGGGCACCTGTAATTCTAATTTTAATTAGAGTTTTGCAAGGATTTGGTGTCGGTGGTGAACAAGCTGGTGCTGTGTTGATGACAGCGGAATATTCTCCACCTAAAAAGCGCGGATTTTTCTCTAGTTGGGTACAAATAGGCGCACCACTTGGTTTTTTGTTACCTTCAGCACTTTTTGCTTTATTAACATCATTACTTTCAGAAGAACAAATGCTTGATTTTGGTTGGAGAATACCATTTTTATTAAGTTTACTTTTGGTAATATTGGGATTATTTATCCGATTACGTATTGACGAATCACCAGTTTTTGAAAAAATTAGACAAACTAAAGCTGTTGAATCTTCAATGCCACTGAAAGATGTTATGAAAAATTATCCGGGGATTGTTGCTAAAGGGGTTGGCGCAAAACTAATTGAAGCATGTTCATTTGCTATGTTTACAGTGATTGTTTTGGCCTATGTAAATGTAAATCAATTTAATAAAAGTTATGTATTAGATGCAATAATTGTTGCTGTAGTCATCGAGATTTTTACTATCCCATTAATGGGCGCTTTATCGGATAAATGGGGAAGAAAAAGAGTCTATATACTTGGCGCTCTTCTGCAAGTAATTTTTATTGTTCCATTTTTCTTAATGATCAATACACAGAATTATATTTTAATTCAGTTGGCAATGATAATCGTTTTACCTATTGGGCATGCTATGTGTTATGCGCCACAAGCTTCATTCTTCCCTGAATTATTTCCAACCGCAATTCGTTGTAGTGGTATTGCGTTGATATGGCAGGTTGGCTCATTAATTGGCAGTGGAATTTTGGGGCTTTGTGCGGTTAAGATTTTACAAATGTGTAGTGGACATTATTCTGGTTTAGCCTTATATGTTGGTACATTAGGTATTTTATCAGTTATTGGTATTGCGTTATTGCCAGAAACAGCACCTAATAAAATTAATAAAGAATACCAACAATGGGTTGGAAAATAAAACGACAAAATAATGATTATTTCAATTAATTATTAATCAGAGATTTTTATGAGATTATCAAATCAAACTTTATCACAACTACCTAAGGAGGTAGTTGTTCCAACTTATGATAGAAGCAAAATTAAAACCAAAATTGTTCATCTTGGTTTTGGTGCTTTTCATCGAGCTCATCAAGCAGTTTATACGGATATACTAGCTGCACAGCATGATAGCGATTGGGGATACTGTGAAGTTAACTTGATTGGTGGTGAAGCACAAATCCAAGATTTAAAACAACAAGATTGCTTATTTAGTGTATGTGAAATGTCCTATGATAACTGGAATACTCGTGTTGTAGGCGTTGCAAAAGAAGCATTACATGCAGATATTGATGGAATACAAAAAGTCTTAGATGTGATGACCCGTCCAGAAATTGCGATTGTGTCAATAACGGTAACCGAAAAAGGTTATTGTTATCTGCCATCGACAGCATCAATTGATACCAATAATCCATTAATTAGTCATGATATTGCCAATCCTCATGCACCTAAATCCGTTCCGGGTGTCATTGTTGAAGCGTTACGTTTACGTAAAGAGCAGGGATTAAAACCTTTCACGGTGATGTCTTGTGACAATATGCCTGAAAATGGTCATGTTACTCGTAATGTTGTTTTAGCACTGGCTAAACAACGAGATTCTGATTTAGCCCAATGGATTGATGATAATGTGACGTTTCCATCTACAATGGTTGACCGAATCGTACCAGCCGCAACGCCAGAAACTATGGCAAAAATAAATAAACAACTAGGTGGTATTGATGATCCCGCCGGTATTGCCGGCGAACCATTTAGACAATGGGTTATTGAGGATAATTTTGTGGCAGGTCGCCCTCAATGGCAAAAAGCGGGTGCAGAATTAGTTAATGATGTATTGCCATATGAAGAAATGAAGTTACGCATGTTAAATGGTAGCCATTCATTTTTTGCATATTTAGGCTATCTAGCTGGTTATTTACATATTGATGAATGTATGCAGGATGCTAATTATGTTAAAGCTGCTAGGCATTTAATGCTAAATGAACAAGCAACGACGTTGCGAGTTAAAGATGTTGATCTACCTGCTTATGCTGAATCTCTACTTGATCGTTATCGAAATACTGGTTTAAAACATCGGACATGGCAAATTGCAATGGATGGGACATTGAAGTTACCCCAACGAATGCTTGATTCAATTCGTTATCACTTAGCTGATAATACTGCATTTGATTGTCTTGCTTTAGGGGTAGCAGCTTGGATGCGCTACGTTAGTGGGGTTGATGATGCGGGTAAAGCTATTGAAGTGAGTGATCCGTCAATTATGCAAATAACCGATCTTGTCGCAAATAGTGCCGATGATGAAAATAGAGTAAAAGCGTTATTGTCTTTAACTCATGTGTTTGGTAGTGACTTGCCACATAATCAACTTTTTGTCGATAAGGTAACAAATGCCTATCTGTCATTACGAGATTTAGGTGCTAAACAGACAGTTAAAAATTTAACTGAACTTTTTTAGCACTATAAATGAAACTAACAATAATTGATAATAACTAAGGTGTAATAGCTTATTTAAGTCATTACACCTTCTATAATCATCATTCTAGTTATTTAATATATATAGTATTTTTTAAAAAAACTTTTCTTATATTTAAAAATCACCTACTATTTATTGTAATTAATTGATTACATAAAAATGGTATATGTTTAAACTTATTGAATTAAATATTTCTGAACCGGTTAATCAGCAGGTTTATCGCGCATTAAGAAGGGCGATTATTACATGTCAGGTGTTACCGGGAGTTCTACTTTCTGAAAAAGAGATCTCAAGTCAATTCAATGTATCACGCCAACCAGTCCGTGAAGCATTTATCAAATTAGCCGAAGCAGGATTAGTTAAAATTCTGCCACAGCGAGGTACATTTGTAACAAAAATCTCGATTAAAAAAGTGATTGATGGGCAATTTATTCGTGAAGCTGTTGAGTGTGCAATTATCAAACGGGTTGCGCAAGAAATAACCAGTGCTGATCTGGTATTATTGGATAAAAATCTTGCCGAACAGGTAGATGCCAATAACCGTAAAGATATTCGCGCTTTTTTGGAAAAAGATGACGAATTTCACCAAATTATAATGAATGTTATCGATTGTCCAATGGCTTGGGAAACTGTCGAAAATATCAAGGCAATGATGGACAGAGTTCGATATCTCACCTTAGAAGATATATCTCCACCAGAGGATTTAGTCAAGCAGCATGAAAAAATCGTTATTGCACTAAAAAAACATGATCCGGAAATGGCGGCATTGGCGCTGCATGAACATCTATCTACTATTTTACACACAATAAAAATAGTGTCACAACAACGGAATGATTGGTTTGTTGATTAGCTTATTAGTAAATAATAAGATTAAGTTATAAAAAATATATTTATAATGAGATTAATCACTATAAATAATAATTGAGACTTTCTATTATGATACGACAAGTTAAAATTCGAGTGTGTGGTCGTGTACAGGGCGTTGGTTTTCGTTTCTTTACTTATCAACAAGCGACCAAACTAGGTTTAGTTGGTTATGTTAAAAATTTAGATAATGGTGATGTAGAAATAGTCATACAAGGGGATAACATATCAATCGCTAAATTAATACAATGGCTTGAACAGGGCGGGCCAGTTTCAGCCCGTATAACTGCAGTGAATGTTATGGAATTAATTCCTGAAAGCCAGTTAGTCGGTTTTCATATCAAATATTAACTTTATAAATTATAGGTTTTTGCAATAATAACTAGTTGGCTAATCAACGCTATGATATATGGCTAATATTTATAAAGCATTATTTAATTAATATTTAACGTTTACGCAAATAGCCGAAAACACGATAACCTTCGATTTTCCATAATCCATCTTTATAAATTAACGGAAAAGTTACTCGGCTATTTGCGTTAGGGCCTGGATTTTGCTGAACAATTTCGATCTCGTTGTCGCTAACTTTACTGATAATAGCAACATGGCCATATTGAGACCATCCCAACACGATAATATCTTCTACTTTCGGTTTAGTGGTTGATCCATTATGGAACTGAAGTAAATTACGTCTGGTATTTATTTTACCGTCAGGAATGGAATCATCGAAAAAATCTTTTGCATGGCCATAACTATCTGGCATTTTATGATTGAAACGTTCGTAATAGTAGCGTTTAATGAATTCAACACATTGATATTTAAGACCTAAATTATAACCATCTTTAGCTACATTGCGACTACTAACATGATTGATATTGCCATTATAGTAGACTTTAACACCATTAAACTCGTCGATGACCGTGCCAATTTTACTCTCATTAACATTTAAATCAGCATAAGCATAATGATAAAAACTACCTACTTCCAGCATGAATAAAACAATTAATAAATAGAGACTGTTTTTTAATCTAAATAACATATTGATTTCCTATTGATATTTTTTTTATCCTTATTAGGTGATTATGTCTAAATTTTAGACCTAAAAATTAATTATAATAGTTATTTATTACTAAGAAATGTATATATTAATTGCTATATCTGAGCAATTAAATTTTCAATTAAAACATAATATTTTATTTAAATTAAAAGAAAAGCTCATTGTTATGTATTCATTATTAAACACTGTAAAACGCATCTATTAAGATGCTTTGAGACCGTTATCTTATTAATACTAATGTTTATCAATCATTATCAGAATGTCATTTAACTTCTTGCAATGTCAGATATTAATTTAATAAAAAATAAAGTAAAATGAGCTAATATTTAGATGATTTGTCATAATAGTGTGCCTGCGTTATTGATTAATCTTATAAAGGTAATTAACGTAAAGTATGAATAAAAAAAATTTAATCTGTTTCTTACTTCTTATTTTGATAATTGGTGTTTATTATAGTTATCAAAAAGATGATGAGGTGTCGAGCACGCCATCAAACGCAAGTCTGCCCGAAACACCAATTTATCAAAGTGATGATATGATAACCAATGTCTATGATTTATCAGGTAATATTGTATATAAAATTGAATCTGGCAAAGTAAAGCATTTTGATAATAATGAAAATACTGATTTTGATTTACCTAATGTTACACTTTACGATCAGGATCATGCGGCTACTTGGCATATTAAAGCAAAACGTGCAACCTTGACTAATGATAAATTAATCTATCTTTATCAAGATGTTGTGTTAACAAATTTAACCCCAGAATCGCAATTACAACAAGTGTTAACCGATAATGCTGTAGTTGATTTAACAACACAACTGGTAACGTCTGATGATCCAGTAAAAATTAAGGGAGTTGGTTTTTTCTCAACTGGTTTGGGTTTAATCGGTAATTTACGGGAAAAAACGGCAAATATACTTGAGAATATAAAAACCTTTTATAATAGTGAGGCTCAATAAAAAATGAGATCCAAAAAACAGAAATTTTTTCCGTTATTTTTTATGCTATGTGCATCATTTGCTTGTTTTGCTGATGAGCCTAATGAAGCCGCTTCATCTGCCTCAAAAGATCAAAAGATGTTTGTCGATAATAAACCTATTACAGTTGATGCAGATAATCAGCAAATAGATATTGAAAAAAATATTATTACTTTTAATGGGAATGTCCAGATTATCCAAGAAGGTTTGACCATATGGGCAGATAAAGTGGTAATTACTGATATGCAAGACACCAGTAAACAAAAAATAACTGCATATGGTAAACCGGTAAAATATAAACAAATTCTTCCACAAAATAATAAAATTGTGACCGGTCATTCACAACAGGTTATCTATAATGTTAAGGAAAATAACATAGTATTACAAGGTAATGCAGAACTATTTCAACAAGATAATCATATCAGTAGCTCAATCATTACTTATGATGTGAAAAAACAGCAAATTGTTGCACAACCAGGCAAAAAAGGTCGGGTAAAAAGCACTATTATTCCAAGTCAAGTAAAAGAGATGAATAAATAAATGGCAATTTTAAAAGCGGAAAATCTTGCTAAAGTTTATAAAAAACGACGAGTTGTTGAAGATGTTAGTTTAACAGTAAACTCTGGTGAAATTGTTGGTTTACTTGGCCCTAACGGTGCTGGTAAAACTACCACTTTTTATATGGTGGTTGGCATTGTGACTTTAAATGCTGGTAAAATCTACCTTGATGAGCATGATATCAGTATTTTGCCATTACATGAGCGAGCGCAAAAAGGAATAGGTTATTTGCCTCAAGAAGCGTCAATATTTAGAAAACTTTCAGTTATTGATAATATTATGGCTATTTTAGAAACGCGTAATGATATTGATAAAAATGAAAAAATAAATCGAGCAGAAGAGCTACTTGAAGAGTTTCATATTACCCATATCCGAGACAATGTTGGTCAATCATTATCTGGTGGCGAACGACGACGAGTTGAGATCGCTAGAGCATTGGCAGCAAACCCTAAATTTATCTTACTTGATGAACCATTTGCTGGTGTAGATCCCATTTCGGTTATTGATATTAAAAATATTATTAAACATCTACGTGATCGTGGTTTAGGGGTACTGATTACTGATCATAATGTTCGTGAAACACTTGATGTTTGTGAACGTGCCTATATAGTGAATAAAGGACATTTAATTGCTGAAGGTACACCAGACAGTATATTAAATAATGACTATGTTAAACGTGTTTATTTAGGACATGAATTTAGATTATAGATTATGATAAAACAAGGCTTACAACTGAAGGTTTCACAACAGTTGTCAATGACGCCACAATTACAATTAGCTATTCGATTGTTGCAATTGTCGACTTTAGAATTACGTCAAGAAATTCAAACTGTACTTGAAAACAATCCATTATTAGAGATTGCCGATCAGTATGATGAGGTTAATGTTGAACAAGATGAACTAAACGAAAATATTGATACCCGTGAAGCATTGGATAGCCAAGAAATCCCCGAGGATATTCCGTTAGATGCCTCATTAGATGATATTTATACTGCAGGTACACCCTCAGGAACCTATTCAGATTATCGTACTGATGAATTACCAATCTATCAAGGTGAAACGCATGAAACCTTGCATGATTATTTAAAATGGCAATTAGATTTAACACCATTTAGTGACATTGATCGTGCAATTGCGTTATCGATTATTGAAGCAATTGATGATAGAGGTTACCTAACCGTTTCAACTGAGGAAATTCTAGAAGAACAAGGTAATAGTCAAATTGAACTTGATGAGGTTGAGGCTGTTTTAAAGCGAATTTGGCATTTTGATCCAATTGGGGTTGGAGCGAGATCCTTAAAAGAGTGTTTATCTATTCAAACTCAGCATCTAACTCCGCCGGTATTAGTTAAACAGATTATTGATAACTATTTAGATTTATTAGCAAATCATGATTATCGAACATTGAAAAAACGCTTAAATGCTACCGATGAACAGTTAAAAGAAGCCATTAATTTTATCCAGCATTTACAACCTTATCCTGGTGATTCGGTCAATACTTTACCTCCGGATTATGTTATTCCTGATCTTGTGGTAAAAAAGATTGATGGCAAATGGATTGCTGAATTAAATAACGATACTGTTCCGACTCTGCGTATTAATCAACAATATGCGGCAATGGAAAAAATTAGTAATGAAAGCGATAGCCAATATATTCGCGCACATTTGCAAGATGCAAATTGGTTTATTAAAAGCGTCGAAAATCGTAATGAGACACTATTAAAAGTGAGTCAATTCATTGTTGAGCATCAACAAGCTTTTTTTGAAAATGGCGCTGAATATATGAAACCAATGATTTTGTCTGATGTTGCCGAGGCAATTGATATGCATGAATCGACTATCTCGCGAGTAACAACACAAAAGTATTTACAATGCCCAACTGGCATCTTTGAGTTAAAATTCTTTTTCTCAAGCCATGTTAATACTGAATCTGGTGGCGAAGCATCATCGACAGCCATTCGGGCATTAATTAAAAAATATATTTCCGAGGAAGATGCAAAAAAACCTTTGAGTGATAGCAAATTAGTTTCAATCCTTGAAAATCAAGGCATAATTATTGCTCGGCGAACGGTAGCAAAATATCGTGAGGCATTGTCAATACCACCTTCAAATCAACGCAAACAGCTTTAATAATAATTGGCTGTTTTCGATTCTTTTACTATTAATTTCTAAATCACTTTTTGCGTTTCAATAATCATCATATCAGAGGTAAAAGAACCATCTGATTGTAATTCGAAGTAGGATTTTGTATCTTGAGACGCACTTATTTGATAAGTTCTTATTGCATCCACTAAATTATTCGGTGTACGCATACGTTTTATCCAACTATCAAAAATCAAGGGTAAACGATGGCGTTGAATCTTATCAATAGTAAATCCAGCTTCGCTTAAAAATGTCAGCCATTCGCCTGGCGTATAGTCGCGTACGTGGGAAGTGTCACGTAGTGCTTCAATCGTTTGTAACCAAATATCTAAAACAGGCTGACCAGGCGAAACCACATCCATAATAATTAATTTACCATTTGGTTTGGTAATTCGATGTAATTCACGCAAACTTTTACCCACATCCTGCCAATGATGGGCAGAATAACGACTGACGACAATATCAAAATAGTTATCGTCAAATGGTTGATGCTCAGCATAACCATGCACGGTGGTAATATTTTTTAAGTTACGTTCATCCGCAGTTTGTTCTACCACTGCTAACATTTGCTCCGATAGATCGTAAGCTGTGACATGTTTAACCTGTTTTGCTGCAATAAAACTGACATGGCCTGCGCCACATCCCATATCTAAAAATTCAGCATTAGGATAATTAGTTAAAAAGCTGGCTAGATATTCAAGATCCGCTCCTTGAGCATGAACTTTACTGGTTAAGTAGGCGTTAGCTTGCTGGCCGAATTGTTGATTTACTTTATCGTGATGGGTTGTCATTAACTATTCCTATACAAGGCGCTTACGCGCCTAAATAAATTAATTTAAGAATGTAGGAATTTTATGCTCAAAAGAGCTGATAGCATCTTCATGTTGCAGGGTTAAACCTATATTGTCTAAACCATTTAATAAACAGTGGCGTTTGAAGGCATCAATTTTAAATGAATATTGCTTATCACCCGCGATCACAATTTCATTTACTAAATCGATGGTGAATTCAATTCCCTCATTGGCTTCAACCAATTTAAATAACTCATCAACTTCTTCTTCAGACAAGTTAACTAATAATAGTTGATTATTAAATGAGTTATTATAGAAAATATCAGCAAAGCTCGAGCCAATAATAGTTTTAAATCCATAGTCGGTTAATGCCCATGGTGCATGTTCACGCGATGATCCACAACCAAAGTTTTCACGAGCTAATAAAATACTCGCGCCTTTATAACGAGGTTTATTTAATACAAATTCTGGATTAGGTTGTTTGCCAGCATCATCTAAAAATCGCCATTCATGAAATGCATGTTGCCCAAATCCGGTACGAGTAACTTTTTGTAAAAATTGTTTAGGAATAATCGCATCGGTATCGACGTTCGCAGCATCTAAAGGCACGACTAATCCAGTATGTGTAGTAAATTTTGCCATGACAAGTCTCCTTAAAATGGTTTGCGAATATCAGTAAAATGACCAGTAATAGCCGCCGCAGCTGCCATTGCCGGGCTAACTAAATGCGTTCTGGCATCACGACCTTGGCGTCCTTCAAAATTACGATTACTGGTAGATGCACAGCGATCACCCGGTGCTAATTTATCATCATTCATCGCTAAACACATTGAGCAACCTGGTAAGCGCCACTCAAAACCGGCATCGATAAAAATCTTATCTAATCCTTCATCCTCTGCCTGTTCACGCACCGGACCGGAACCCGGAACGACTAAAGCTTGAACACCATCGGCGACTTTACGACCTTTGGCAACTTCAGCAGCGGCACGCAGATCTTCGATACGGGAATTAGTACAAGATCCTATAAACACTTTATTGATCTTAATATCAGACATTTTAGTTCCCGCGGTTAACCCCATATAGGCTAATGCGCGTTCAGCTGAATGTTTTTCAATTGGATCGGAAAAATCTTGAGGATTTGGTACTTGAGAATCAATAGCGGTTACTTGACCAGGATTAGTTCCCCAAGTTACTTGTGGCGCAATATCTTTACCTTCCAAAGTAACAATGGTATCAAAGTGTGCACCTTCATCGGTTTTTAAGGTTTTCCAGTAAGCAACCGCTTGCTCAAAGTCTTCTCCTTTAGGTGAGAATTGACGACCTTTTAAATATTCAAATGTGGTTTCATCTGGTGCAACTAATCCAGCTTTGGCACCCATTTCAATGGCCATATTACATAATGTCATTCGGCCTTCCATTGACAAAGAAGTAATTGCTTCGCCACAAAATTCTACGACATGACCTGTACCACCAGCACTGGTTGTTTTACCAATGATCGCTAGAATAATATCTTTGGCGGTAATGCCATCAGCGACTTTACCTTTGACCTCGATTTTCATCGTTTTAGCGCGACCTTGTTTCAATGTTTGGGTAGCTAAAACGTGTTCAACTTCCGATGTCCCAATCCCAAAAGCTAATGCACCAAAAGCGCCATGTGTTGCGGTGTGTGAGTCACCACAAACTATCGTCATACCCGGTAATGTCATCCCTTGCTCAGGACCAACAACATGCACAATACCTCGTAATGGACTTTGTAAACCGTATAAAGAGACGCCAAACTCTTCTGCATTTTTAGCTAATTCGGTTAGCTGAATTCGTGCCATCTCACTACAAGCGCTTAAATCATTACTTTTCGTTGAGGTGTTGTGATCCATGGTGGCGAAGGTTTTATGCGGTTGTCGGACTTTACGATTCATTGCTCGTAAACCATCAAAGGCTTGAGGAGAGGTGACTTCATGAACCAAATGGCGGTCGATATACAAAATAGGGGTTTCATTAGGTGCTTCATAGACAACATGTGCATCATATAATTTTTGATACAATGTTTTTGGTTTTGTAGACATTGCTTATATTCCTTTAATATTCTTGCAAAAGGGTTAATACGATCGATTAACCCTTACTTTAAAAATTAAATTAAACGACAAATGGTATCGCCCATTTCATCGGTAGAAACATAACTACCACCACGAGCAAGATCAATAGTGCGAGTACCTTGTTCTAAAGCTTTGTTAACTGCATTTTCAATAGCTTTAGCAATATCATCACGTTTTAAACTATAACGAACTAACAGTGCTAATGATAAAATTTGTGCAGCAGGATTAGCAATATTTTTACCGGCAATGTCAGGCGCACTACCACCAGCAGGTTCGTATAAACCAAAGCCATCTTCATTTAAACTGGCAGAAGGTAACATTCCCATTGAGCCGGTAATCATGGCGCATTCATCTGATAGGATATCACCAAATAAGTTAGAACAAAGTAATACATCAAATTGCGCAGGATCTTTCACTAATTGCATAGTGGCATTATCAATATACATATGCTCTAATGTGACATCTGGGTACTGTTTAGCTACTTCACTTACAACTTCACGCCACAAAATAGAAGTTTGTAGAACATTTGCTTTATCTACTGACGTTACTTTCTTGCGACGGATTTTCGCTGCTTCAAATCCCATACGGGCAATTCGTTCAATTTCAAAACGGTGATAAACTTCAGTATCAAAAGCACGCTCTTGAGGGCCAGTTCCTTCACGCCCCTTAGGTAAACCGAAATAGATACCACCAGTTAACTCACGCATACATAAAATATCAAAGCCACGTTTAGCGATATCTTCACGTAACGGACATAACTCTTCTAAACCTTGGTATAAACTAGCAGGGCGCATGTTGGCAAATAATTTAAAATGTTTGCGTAATGGTAATAGAGCACCGCGTTCAGGTTGTTGGTCAGGTGGTAAATTGGTCCATTTTGGACCGCCAACCGAGCCAAATAAGATAGCATCAGCTTTTTCACATCCTTCTAACGTCTCTTTTGGTAATGGGCAACCGTGAATATCAATTGCTGCACCACCCACATCATATTCACTTGTTGTAATGGCTAGGTTATATTTTTGACGAATAACTTCTAACACTTTATAGGCTTGTTTCATCACTTCTGGGCCTATACCGTCACCAGGTAGTACTGCAATATGGTAATTTTGTGACATATCTATTCCTTAACAATCTAATTATATTTTAAATATTTCGTTATTAAGTAACGAAACAATATTTACTTTTTAGTATTGGTGCAATTTTTGTTTTTGTTCTGCAACCTGATTTGCTCTATAAACATTATTTAACACATTAATTAATGCTAATGCTGATGAATGAACAATGTCGGTAGCAAGCCCAACTCCATGGAATTTACGTCCTTTATATTCGGCAACGATATCGACTTGACCCAAGGCATTTTCACCCTGTCCTTTAGATGCTAATTGATATTTCACAATTGAAATAGGTTCGCCAGTAATACGATTTATCGCTTGATAAACAGCATCAACAGGGCCATTACCTGTTGCTGCATCTGAATATTTTTGATCGCCAATAATTAAACTAACTGAAGCGGTTGAAACGACAGTAGAGCCAGATTGTACATTAAAATAATCCAATACATAATGCTCTTCATCATCTTTAAGTTGATTAATAAAAATTAATGCTTCTAAATCATAATCAAAAACCTGGCCTTTTTTATCGGCAAGTTCTAAAAAGGCTTGGTAAACTTGATCTAAATTATAATCATTATCCTGATAACCTAATTCAGCTAAACGATGTTTTACTGCAGCTCGGCCTGAACGGGAAGTTAAATTTAATTGGATTTGATTTAAACCGATCGACTCAGGGGTCATGATTTCGTAAGTTTCGCGATTTTTTAACACGCCATCTTGATGGATGCCGGATGAGTGCGCAAAGGCATTACTACCAATAACCGCCTTGTTAGACGGTATCGGTGTATTGGTAATTTGGCTGACGATTTGACTGGTACGATAGATCTCTTGATGATTAATATTGGTGTGAACGTTTAAGATATTTTGGCGGACTTTAATCGCCATAATAACCTCTTCTAAAGCTGTATTACCAGCGCGCTCACCTAAACCATTCATCGCCCCTTCAATCTGCCTAGCACCTTCTTGAATCGCGCTAATCGAGTTAGCCACCGACATGCCCAAGTCATCATGACAATGAACAGAGATAATCGCTTTATCAATGTTCGGGACACGTTCAAATAAGGTATGAATAATGCCACCAAATTGATAAGGGACAGTATAACCGACAGTATCCGGTATATTGATCGTGGTTGCCCCTGCTTGAATTGCTGCTTCAACAATCCGACATAAGTTATCAATTGGGGTACGGCCTGCATCTTCACAAGAAAACTCCACATCATCTGTATAATTACGTGCACGTTTAACACAGTGCACAGCCTGTTCAACGACATCTTCAAATGTCATTTTTAATTTATCTTTAACATGTAGCGTTGATGTTGCCATAAAAGTATGAATACGAAATTGATCGGCTACTTTTAAAGCTTCGGCGGCAACATCAATGTCTTTATCAATACAACGAGACAATGCACAAACACGACTATTTTTAATGGTTTTAGCAATAGTTTGTACTGATTCAAAATCGCCTGGAGATGAGATAGGGAAACCAACTTCCATTACATCTACTTGCATTCTTTCTAATGCTAAAGCTATTTGAAGTTTTTCTTTAACACTTAAACTTGCTTGTAACGCTTGTTCACCATCACGTAATGTTGTGTCAAAAATAATAATTTGATCGCTCATTGTTATTTCCTTTATATTTTAGCGCTATTTCGGTATTTCAAGTTAAGAAAACAAAAAAACCCGCACTTTAGCGCGGGTTCTTGTTAATTTGTTGAGTTAATTATTAAATTACTTTTACTCCACACACAAGCTATCCGCGCACAATGATGCGAGGAGGAGGCTGAGTAGGAGGTTAGTAAATTTAATCATTAACTGCTCAATTATTATATTATGAATAAAATATTGACACTATTTCTATCAAAAAAAGGCTCTAATGTCAATAATAAAAATTGATTAAATCAAATAGTCATCTATAACTAATATAGTTATTTTGTTGAAAATAGTTCATTCAAACATTAATCAGAAACGCAAATTACTCTTAAACCTTCAATTTCTTGTGGAAGCTTTTTAATACTACCATCGTTGAAATCAATTGCGTAAAACTGGGTTCCTGTTGGGTATCGATTTACAGGGTCTTCATTGCAATTGTCATCATCATCCCATTCATTCCAACCGTTATAACTAATATTGCGTGATTTTATTTTAAATGATCGATTTTTTTTCATTAAATCATGATACTCATCTTGGTCGTTAACCTTTTTCCATGTCCAAAATACATTTGATATTTCATCGCCTTGAGCATTTTTATTAGGATAAACTTCATTAATTGTATTACCCCATTCAGCTAATAAAAAGTTAACTTCACGGATATAATGATTGTTATTATTTTGACCAAATTTGTAATTATCATAAAGAGCATTGGTCAAAATTTCTGGACCTCCAGGATACATAGCTGTTCCTTTACAAGAACAATATTGTTCTGCATATTTTTGTGCTTTGACGGTCTCATTAGAGATATAAAACCAATATTCTATTTCAAAAGAATAAATTACCCTATCACCTACTTTTAATGAAAATTCAGTGTAATTTGCCAAATCAGCATCATCTTCGCTAACTTCTTTCTCAAAATTTGGTCCACTAAATTCAACTCTAAGCTGATTATTTTTACCACTTAATTTTAATTCAACCGGGGAGTCTGATGGTTTTTTTATATAACTAATGTCCTGCCATTTTGCCCCTGATAATATGACATTAAAATATAATTTATCTGCTGCTGTGGTAGGAAACCTCTCCCAAGAATCAATAATCTCGGTAGCTTTAAACCCTTTATTTGGAATCCAAATTTGGGTATCGTCTTTTTCCCATGGATATTTATTAAAAAAATTATCATATTCTTGCTGTGTGTAAGCAAATGGGGGGGAACCTTTTTCTAATGAAGGTTGTAGCCAACAGACTTTAGGTAAACCAGAACCAGATGATCTAATATAGTAAGTTTTGCTGACGCTAGGATAGTTATTAATATTAGGTAATCCATAAATGGTTGAAAGTTCTGAATCAGTAGTCTCTAAAGTTAATGTATAATAGCCTACACAACTGTCTAATTGATCATTCAGTTTGATCTGATTATTTTTATTATCTTTAATTTCTAGTTTTAAAGTTCCAGTTGCTTTAAATCCATCATCACCATCATTATCTTCAAAATATTGTTTATCAGTTAAAATTGTTTCGAGCTCTACTTGTTCATTTTGATAACCTGAAATTAATGTGACAATTTTATCAAAAGTATCAATAGATTCAGGTAGATCAATTATTTCATCAGGAGAAGAGTTAAAATCAGAGTGATAATAGATTAAGTTTGGGTCTTCAACTGACGTTGGTTCACTACTGGATGGTGTTGTTTGAGAATGATCGCCATTTTTTTTAATAGCTATCCAGAGTAGATCAGAGATATCGGAAGGTGTTCTATCTTGATTTGCTGAAATATAGGGCGGTGTACCATTAATGGCTGAAGCGGTTACTTCAGTTAATGCCGAGACTGAAAAGCTATAAAATAGACTTAATATAACAACAAGAGTATATAATTTTACAGTTACAGTTTTAACCGTAAAAATAACGTATTTTCTATCCATGATGACGTCTTTAAATTAGCACATTTTCCATTGTGATGATTTAAATGAATATGCTTAATAACCATTTATTTTATAATAATATTAATTGCTATTTATGTAAATGATTTGGCTGTTCATTTGGTGTAATTTATTTTCTGCAAAAAGACTAAAAATAGTCTTTTTCTTTTAGCATTGATGAATTGTTTAAGTTGACAATATTTCTATATAATAATATTTAATTATAGTAACTAAGTTACTACTAATTAAATTTGATTGATGCTATATTCCTATAAGCATTTAAATCGTAATTTTGGCAAAGATATCTGATTAATCAAATTTAAAATTTCTATTAAGTATTATTTACTCACAATTAATAAGATGGGGTCAAAAGATGAACATTGTCGAAATTTCTCAAAAACGCTATACCACCAAACATTATGATAAAACTAAAAAAATTCCTAAAGAAAAAATAGAACAATTACTAACAGTTTTAAGAAACAGTCCGTCTTCAGTTAATTCACAACCTTGGCATTTTTATATTATTGATAATGATGCTGCTAAAGATAAAATTTTACCAGCCATAGCTGAATTTAATCAGCCACGCGTAACCGATTCATCTCATACTATTTTATTTTGTATTAAATCACCTTTAGAAGATGCGCATTTAGTTAATTTGCTTAACCAAGAGGAGAAAGATGGCAGATTACCATCATCCGAACTTAAACAAACTCAGGATGAGTCAAGACGTTTCTTTGTCACTAAAAACAGTAAGACAATTGAGTCCCAACAAAGTTGGGAAGGTAAACAAACTTATTTAGCATTAGGACAATTACTTTTTGCCGCTGCTGCTATTGGTGTTGATTCTACCGCTGTGGAAGGCTTTGATTGTGACAAAATGGATGAAATTTTAGAATTAAAACGGAAAGGCCTAAAAAGCCTAGTTATTGCAACATTAGGTTATCGTTCTGAAAATGATGGTAATGCCCATCGTCCAAAATCACGTTTACCAGAAGAACAAATCTTCACTTTTTTATAACAAAATGCCGCTATAGCTTATCCCACCAGATGAATAGTGGGATAAGTTTACGAGTGTTATTTTAAATAAAAATTATTATATTGCAGTAGTTTATCTTCAAGAACTTGTCGTTGTTGGGATGTAAAATCTTCATTATAAAATAGATAACCACTATTACAATTTATAATAAACAGATAACCTTTTTTTACCTTTCTTATTTTGTGTAATTGATCATACTTTATAACAGTAGTACTTAATTGGGTTTTAGCTGTCATTGTAAATCTATCTTCATAAAAAATGACCTTTGAACAAATAAAAATTTTATTACTTGTTTTACACCAATTTTCAGCTGAAAATTTTAAACCAGGTTTGATACTGAAGTAGATTGCAATTGAATATATAATTGTAATACAAACGAAAAATAATGCATGGCTAGAATCTTTTATTAAAAAATAGCACGGTAAAAACATTACAAGTATATAAATAGGAGTCATTATAGATTTTTTAAATAGTAAATAATAAAAACAATAATAGATTCTATTAATATCCATTTTATAGTTGTTTATCTCTGCTATTTGGTTTTCTAAATTTTTTCCTAAATAATCACATAAAAAATCATGAATAATTTCTAGTTCATCTGATTTGAAAGACTGTTGACTAACAAAATAAAAATCTTGATTATTGATAAAAAATAAATAGCCGTTTTCAGTTTTATTAATGCAATATAAATCTTGATAGTAGAAAGTGTTGATTTCATTTTTATCTTTATTAAAAATGACTAATTTTTCATTATTAAACGACATAGTAAAGTGTCGCATATTATCTGGTGTTGAATCATTCAATTTTTGCGCGAACTCATGATCTAATACGCCATATTTTGCATAATAAGCATCTAACCAATACTGGGTATTAACATAATATTCAATAACTACAGTTTGTTTTTCCATTTTATTCCTTATAAATTATTTAGTATGCTTATACAGATTATTCAGTAAACAATCATATATTAATTGAATATTGAATTATATATTAGTTGATAGTTCTTCCATATTTATAACATAATTCATAAATAACCCTAGACCAAGCTTTCAGAATCATTACAATATACGCCATCAATCACATAGCAATACTATTTGCTAGTTTTAATTAATTAAACGGATAATGATTTATGGCGCAATATGTCTATACCATGAACCGCGTGGGGAAGATTGTTCCCCCTAAACGCTATATTTTAAAAGATATCTCTTTAAGTTTTTTTCCGGGAGCTAAAATTGGTGTTCTCGGCTTAAATGGAGCAGGTAAGTCTACATTACTACGCATTATGGCTGGCGTAGATACCGAGATTGAAGGTGAAGCTCGTCCACAACCGGGTATTAAAATCGGCTATTTACCTCAAGAACCTAAACTTGATCCTAAACAGACTGTACGTGAAGCAATTGAACAGGCGGTTGGCGATGCTAAAAACGCATTGGCCCGCTTAGATGAAGTTTATGCCGCTTATGCCGATCCTGATGCCGATTTTGATAAATTAGCCAAAGAACAAGCCGAGCTTGAAGCAATAATTCAATCGCAAGATGCTCACAATCTTGATAACCAATTAGAGCGTGCAGCTGATGCCTTACGCCTACCAGATTGGGATGCTAAGATTGAGAACTTATCCGGTGGAGAACGACGTCGTGTTGCTATCTGCCAATTATTACTTGAAAAACCTGACATGTTATTAATTGATGAACCAACCAACCATTTAGATGCTGAATCGGTTGCTTGGTTAGAGCGCTTTTTACATGATTATGAAGGTACAGTGGTTGCTGTTACCCATGACCGTTATTTCTTAGATAATGTTGCTGGTTGGATTTTAGAGTTAGACCGTGGTGAAGGTATTCCATGGGAAGGTAACTACTCATCTTGGCTTGAACAGAAAGATCAGCGATTAGCTCAAGAAGCGGCAACCGAATCGGCGCGTCGTAAATCAATTGAAAAAGAATTAGAGTGGGTACGGCAAAATCCAAAAGGTCGTCAAGCAAAAAGCAAAGCACGGTTAGCGCGTTTTGAAGAATTAAATAGCAATGATTACCAAAAACGTAATGAAACCAACGAGCTCTTCATTCCACCTGGGCAACGTTTAGGTGATAAAGTTATTGAAGTGGCTAATTTAACCAAATCATATGGTGATCGCGTATTGATTGATAACCTCTCATTTAGCATTCCGAAAGGAGCCATAGTGGGTATTATTGGGCCTAATGGTGCCGGTAAATCGACGCTATTTAGAATGTTATCGGGTAAAGAGCAGCCAGATTCAGGTACTATTACCTTAGGTGACACAGTACAACTTGCCTCTGTTGATCAGTTCCGTGACAGCATGGATGATAAAAAAACCGTTTGGGATGAAATTTCTAATGGTCAAGATATTATGCGCATTGGTAATTTTGAGATCCCAAGTCGCGCCTATGTGGGACGCTTTAATTTCAAAGGCGTTGATCAGCAAAAACGTGTTGGTGAGCTGTCTGGTGGTGAACGCGGGCGTGTACATTTAGCTAAATTATTACAAGTTGGTGGTAATGTACTATTACTTGATGAACCGACTAATGATCTTGATGTTGAAACCTTGCGTGCACTGGAAAATGCCTTATTAGAGTTTCCGGGCTGTGCGTTAGTCATTTCGCATGACCGCTGGTTCTTAGATCGTATCGCCACTCATATTTTAGATTATCAAGACGAAGGGCATGTTGAGTTCTTTGAAGGTAACTTTACCGAATATGAAGAGTGGAAAAAACGCACTTTAGGGGCAGAAGCGCTTGAACCTAAACGTGCTAAATATAAACGAATTGCCAAATAGCTTTATCAGAAAATTCCGCCGATAATTATCGGCGGTTTTTTTATTACTAAATAAAAAAGAATTTACAGCAAGGATTTGGATGTCTTAACCAACTTAGCGAAAGTATCGGTTAATAATCGAGGAATGGCTGTAATACCACGCGCTTTTGCATCATCACAAACCGCAATTGCTAAATCTGGTTTGGAACTTTTGTGGATTGCTTTTTGAATAATTTTCGGTACCGACATATCAATATGGGCAACGGTATTATAAGCAGCTAACTTATATACGTGACTAAAACCATGTTTAAAAAGAAAATTTTCAATATCGCGGGCTGGCAATACGGTGATATAATCATTTAAATCTTCGCCGGGTGCACATTGTGATTGTACCGTCTCAGCATATTTTTTACCTGCCATATCACCATCAGTAATGACATACCAACGAATACCCATTCTATTCGCATAGTGAATTAATGGTTTTAAACCACACTGGGCAAATTCCAACAATTGGATTCCCTCTGAACTTAGATGATAGCCACTTTGTTCGGCAAGCTCTCTAAGTAGCCATACTTCAGTTTCACCTTCAACCAATAACCAACAACGGGCAAATAGCGCAGTAGGGCGACGATAAAGGACATGGAATAAAATGCGTCGACTATCGCCAACACTTAACCCATGAGGAGCAATATACTTACTGACAATTTGATCGGGTTGGCGGATCAATCGGTAAATACTCTCTAATGGAAACAGAGAAACTAAATCGCTTGAGTTAGAGGTAATAATTTTTTGGGTAGGTAAATTTTTTAACAATCGGAAGCCAACCGATAAAATAATTGGATGTAACTGGCTTTCAGGTTCTTCTAAAACTAAAATTGGCACTGAACTGTGAGAGAGAGGATTATCCCCTTTAGCATTAACAATCGAACCAAATATACCTAAAAGTGCGGTGCGAAGATAATCATTATCTAAATCATCTAATACATTATTGATTCGTTCGAGCGAATTCCAATCCTCGGTTTTTGGATTACTTTTTTGCGCTAATTTTTTATAGTTAGATCGTTGTTGAGAATCAACAAAATAGTATTCTAATAACGAACGAGCAGCTTGTAAGCCACGATTAAGCTCATCTTGACTTAATTGTGCCGAGTGTGCTTTTAATTGATCAGATAGTTGTTCAATAAAGTATTGTGATAAAGGTTCATTTGTGACAGGTAAATCCTTAGCATTAACTGAATTTTTAAGTGGCATGACTGGATTTAAGTTAATCAAAATAGCGATTAATAATTTTGGATTATCTAGATTTAACCTTTCACCATATTCATCCAACAAATTATGTTCAGTGATAATAGTATCACCATTTTTTTGGGCATTAATTTGGTAAGTAATTCGATATAAATTGTCTGCTGGTAAGCGATAACTAACGGCTGTCAGAGGCTGATAAGCTTGTTCAGTTAATTGAGTTGCATAAGATTCACAATAAACAACATTTATTGAAATGTGATTACCATCATCCTTATCATAATAGAAATCTGATTCGACAAATTGATAAAATTTATTATCTAGAGTTAGCAATTTTAATGCACTGATTAAACTCGATTTACCCCATTGGTTTTCACCAATCAGCACGCTAGATTTAGCATTAAGCTTTAACGAAAGTTGCTTAATCCCCCTAAACCCTTTGATATCAATTTGTTCAATAAACATGCCATTTCCTTATGATTAAAGATGATACTTTTCAGTTCTTTTAGCGATGCGCTCAGCTTTTCGCTTAGCACTAGCAATTAATTTATGTTCATCGCGCAAAATGGTTTTAATTGGTTTATTAAAATAGTTTCTTAAAAAACGCCAAATATCTCGTTGGTTAAGTCCAATATTGATTGATGAAAAGTAAAGTCCAATTAAATCTTTATCACGCCAACGGGTAGGAACTTTATCGCGAGTTTGAGCTCGATGAAGATCAATTACCGAGAGTTTTATTTGCTGATTATTTTCAAATAAAGGTAAATCCAATAAAAAATGACATAAATAACAATCACGATGATTTACGCCTGCTCCATGCATTTTTGCGGTCATATTTGCTAAATAAATAGTTAATGATCGTTTTAAATGGTAGCTAGGTGGGTTAGTTAGCCATGGTTTAGTAAAATCTTCTAAACTAATAGTTGGATTAAGGTCTTTGGTAATAATAAATGAATGTCGAGTAAGTGGATTTAATCCTTTACGTCCAAAAGCTCGCCCATCCATGGTATTGACACCAGCTTGCTCTAAACGATGAATCGCATCCCACTCTTGTTTTGCATCTAAAACCGGTAAACGTAGCGAAATCAGATTTTTTACAATTTCTTTAACCGTTGTGCCACGATGAATTTTAATAAAATAGGATTGGCCATCTAATTGAAAATTCAAAGTCTTTCGTTGTTTAACAGCACGGTAAACTTTACCGGAAATTAATTCAACTTCGGTAAAGGGATCTTTACCTTGCCATAATTGTTGAAAGGGTGATTTAAGTTTAATTTCATTCATAATGACATCCTAAAATAATGTCTGCTGCTCGTTGGGCTAAATGATATAAATCTTCACTATTACCATAAGCAATAGCATTATTATGCCAAGTAATCCATTGTGTTTTATCACTAATTGCTTGTTCTAATGCTTGATCTAAAATGTTTTGCTTATAAGGTTCTGATAATACAATACCGGCATTAGCTTGGCTAATGTGATAAGCATATCCGGAAATACCTGATACGATCACTGGCACACCTGCAGCTAACGCTTCAATCAAAACCATACCGGCCGCTTCTTGCCTTGCAGGATGTAGTAATAAATCAGCTGAAAATAAGAAATCAGGGATGTCATTGCGACCAGAGAAGAATCTCACCTGTTTAGCAATAGCTAATTCATCGGCTAACTTTTGATATGCCTCTGATTTATCTTGCCCAACCACCAAATAAGTAACTTTTTGTTTTAGTTCATCAGGTAAGGTTGCGATCGCTCTCAAAGAGCGATCAACGCCTTTACGTTTAAAATCGGAGCCAATTTGCACAATCACAAAATCATCTTGGCCAATTTGATTAGATTGTCGAAATTGTTGACGTTTTTGAGGTGAATCAACGCTATATTTTCGATCTAACGCAATGCCGGGCGGTAATAAAAAGAATCGTTCATCTTGAGTATGATAATGATTTTTAAAATCTTGAATTTGTTGCTTTGTTAACACCATGATTTTGGTGGACGAACTAGGAGCAAATACCGCTTGTTCAAATGCTAAATAATGTTTACAACGTTTCGACAGTTTATAAAAAAAGCCTTTATGGGCGGCTTTTTCAGCAAAACATGTATCGCCAGCAAAATAGACATCCAAGCCCGGCATTTTGTTAAAGCCTACCACACAATCTACAGGATTGCTTTGTAAGTGAGCCTTTACCCAATGATAATAAGCTTGATTACGGCTATGGTTAGATAATCCTTTTTTAGGAACGATTATGATATCAAAATTAGCTGGTTTATCGCCTTGCCAATCCAATACATAAACACGGATTTGATGTCCTCGAGCTTGGCAAGCAGTAGCAATTTGCAAAAAATCGCGTTGCAAACCACCAAAAGGGAAAAATTTATAAATACAAAAAGCTAGTTGCATGCAGATTATCTCAAATAATAAAACATCATTATATACTTGTTGTTAACAAAGGTACAAAAATACCCAGATGTTAATAATTATTTCAAACATATTGCTATGTAGCAATATACAATAAACCTATTGTTTTAACAGTAACGAAACGGAAAATTCTAGATTAAATAGCCTATTATTCCTAATACATAGCTATATTTTAATTTATTAAAACGTGTTCAGATGAATTTATAAGTTCAATATCTAACGAGTAAATATGTTGGCTAAAAAATTTGAGGAAAGGGGTTTTTGAAGTGGAAATTTATATAATTTAGTTAACAAATGTAATTGTTATCGCAATTATAAGGACTAAAAATAGGCGTTCCTCAAAATTTTTGTCATGTTGATGGTATTTTATTGTTTGAAAGAGTAAGTATCACCAATAGCACTACCTTGAGCACCAAATTGGCGTAAATTATGATCAACTGCATTCATTGATTGCCAATGGTTTTCACACCAATCCGGTGCCAGTAAGGTTGGTTTTCTGGCATTGGCTGAAATCCTATGGTATAAAATATTGGCTGGTGTTTGTCGAATAATATCACCGGCAATATCGACATAATCTTCAAGAGATAACACATTGATCCGCCCAGCTCGCCATGCTTTGGCCATAATACTGCCTTCAACAATATGTAACGGATGAATTTTTAAACCATCAACGCCACTGTCTAATACTTTGTTTAAAGTGATGAGATTGTCGGTTTTATTTTCTTTGGGTAAGCCAATAATAAGGTGAGTACACACTTTTATGCCTAATTGTCGCGCTTTTTGTACTGTTTGATGATAATCATCAAACGTGTGCCCTCGATTAATATGGTGTAATGTTTTGTCGTGAGCGGTTTGTAAACCGAGTTCTAACCAAACTTCGTAACCTTGATTTTGATAATCAGCAAGCAAATCTAATGCTTCTTGGGGTACACAATCTGGACGTGTACCAACACAAAGACCAACAATGTCGGCACTATTAAGCGCTTCTTGATACATATTTTTAAGAATTTCGACTTCAGCATAGGTACTGGTATAGGCCTGAAAATAAGCAAGATAACGTTTAGATTTTTTCATTTGCTTGGCTTGCGATAGCAACTGATCTGATATTGATTTAATCTGAATTGATTCATCAATGATTGACGCTACATTGCAAAAGGTACAACCACCCTGACCAATGGTACCATCACGATTGGGACAGCTAAAACCACCATGTAAAGTGAGCTTATAGATTTTTTCGCCATAGCGACGTTGCAAATCGGAACCAAATGTATTAACCACTAAATGAAGTTGCATGCGATACCAAATAAAATTTTTGCTTATTCTACCAATATATTTCAGATACTCAATTGCAATTAAGCTAGCGATTATGATTTATAAAATTATTATTCTAACTATATAAATATTATTTATAACTTCAAAAAAAGATTGAAATTAAAGGTCGATTAAGTAAGGATAATAGCTCATGATGTTTTTTTGTGCTAATTAAATACTGAAGTCGTTACGTTGATGTAATTGCTTACAAGGAGCCAATATGTTTAGTAAACAAATGACTATTGCTGAATATGATCAAGAATTGTGGAATGCCATTAAAGGTGAAGAACAACGCCAAGAAGATCATTTAGAACTTATTGCATCGGAAAACTATACCAGTCCTAGAGTGATGCAAGCACAAGGCACTCAACTAACCAATAAATATGCTGAAGGCTATCCTGGTAGGCGCTACTATGGCGGTTGTGAATATGTTGATATTGTTGAGCAATTAGCGATTGAACGTGCTAAACAGTTATTTGCTGCAGATTATGCCAATGTGCAACCACACTCAGGCTCACAAGCCAATTTTGCAGTCTATATGGCATTGCTAAAACCAGGCGATACTGTGCTAGGCATGAATTTGTCTCAAGGTGGCCATTTAACTCATGGTTCACCAGTTAGCTTTTCTGGTAAGCTCTACAATGTGGTTGCTTATGGTGTTGACGAAACTGGACATATTGATTATGACCAATTAGCCCAGATAGCCTTAGATTCAAAACCAAAAATGATTATAGGTGGTTTTTCTGCTTATTCTGGCGTAGTTGATTGGCAACGGATGCGCGAAATAGCTGATAGTGTTGGCGCTTTCTTATTTGTTGATATGGCTCATGTGGCTGGTTTAGTGGCAGCCGGTGTTTATCCAAACCCAGTACCATTTGCTCATGTCGTGACAACAACAACGCATAAAACCCTTGGTGGGCCACGTGGTGGTCTTATTTTGGCCAAAGGTGGCAGTGAAGATCTTTATAAAAAATTAAATTCTGCAGTCTTTCCTGGGGCGCAAGGTGGTCCGTTAATGCATGTCATTGCTGCCAAAGCCGTTGCCTTAAAAGAGGCGATGGAGCCTGCTTATAAAGAGTACCAAAAACAAGTTGTTAAAAATGCTCAAGCGATGGTTGATGTGATCATCAAACGTGGCTACAAAGTCGTGTCAGGCGAAACTCAAAATCATCTATTCCTAATTGATTTGGTTGATAAAAAGATAACAGGTAAAGAGGCGGATGCAGCTTTAGGTAGTGCGAATATCACCGTCAATAAAAATAGCGTACCAAACGATCCTCAAAGCCCATTTGTGACATCAGGAGTGCGAATTGGTACCCCAGCTGTGACTCGTCGAGGTTTTAAAGAAGAAGAGTCTCGCGAATTAGCTAACTGGATTTGTGATGTGTTAGATAACATTGATGATGAACAAGCTATTCAAGCGGTTAAACAAAAAGTATTGGCAATTTGCCGACGATTACCCGTTTATCAACATTAATAAGAAAATTTCGCCGACGTAATGTCGGCGAAAAATATTATAGCCTATTAGTTTTTCTGTTCGTTTTGAGTTTGGTTTTGGGTTAACTGTTGTTGCTGCTGTTTAAAATAATTGGCAATATCATTTTTAAACCAAAAAGCCGTACCGACGATTACGACACCTAGTAAAATTGCTGACCAGAATAGTATTCGGGCTTTTTTATTGCGTTTTTTTAAAGGGTCAGTTAAATTACGTCTTGCATTGGCAGGTAATTCGGCTTTACTGGTAAGCAGACCACCAAGCAGTAAATTGATTTTAACTTGTCCATTTATCGCCCAACCAGAAGCTTCAAGTAATGGCCCAAGTGTTCTCCTGCGTAATTTTAACCAAGCCAATATTACTGATGGTCCAGATATAATCAAGAACAAACCTAAAATTACTAATGGGAATTGCCACCATGTAAGCGAGAAGATAGCTTGAAAAATAGTCGCTAAAGCGGTACCAATGGCGCCAATAGCTAAACCAATAGCTGCAAAGATACCAACACTTTTACCAATATCAAATTTGCTTTCAGGATTTTGTACCGCTTGTGTACTGGTTTTCTCAAGGTTAGCATCTTTATTGCTGGCCCATTTATTTATTTGTTCAGTAATTAAACGGCCAATACGTTGATAAGGTGCCCAAATAGCTTGTTGGATACTAATTGGTTTAGTAATCATCTTAACCACATTTGCATCCCAATCATTACCTTCATTATCAATAAAGACGCCATTGCGGCCTTCGATTAATAAATCACCTTGTCCAGCGGTAATTGCTGCAGCAATTGTCTGTTTTTGACCGTGTCTTGTGCATTCACAATAAAGTAAACAAAGTTCAGAGTAATTGGCCATGGTTGAATGTTTGGCGATATTATCAACGGCAACGCAAAGCGTAGCACAGCGACCATCAATATAAAGCTTACCTAATTGAAAAGCCGCATAATGGTCAAGTGAGAAGAACTCAGCAAACGAAGCAAAGTTAATTAATAAACGATAAAGATGTTTTTGAAATAAGACTAGTTTTTCTAATACAAAAACATCTGAGGCTGAAATAGGTGTTTGGTTATCCTGTTCGACCATTTTTTCAAATTCGTTTAGTAAATTATCATCAACTAAATTAGCAATTTGATTGCCAGTCAGATCCTCAATGCTTGCGGTTGGTTTAGTTGTTACACTTAATTGTTGCATCTCAGGTTTAGAACTGATTAGTGTCGTGTAAGCATTAAGTCCCGTTTGAATATCTTGCCACTCTTGTGACGTTAATTGGTTAGGATCGGCTAAGTGTGAAGCGACTAAGTCTCTAAATCGAATGATTTTAGTTTTCCACAGTGGATTAAGGCCATTAACCAGATCTAATGAATTATTGCTATCAATTCTAGATAGAGGTAGCTCAGATAAAGCTTCATCAGATAGTAATCCATTTTGGGTTGGGACAATATATTTCTCGTCAACATTTAACGCCGTTTGTGCCTGAGGTGCGTATTGTGCTAATTCAACCCGCAGAAAGTAGTCATCAATTTTTGGCTTTAATTCTTGAACCAATTTCCATATTTCTGAGCGGTTTTCGCCAAAAGGTGTTTCGGTATTACTGATATCAGTTTGCCATTTTTGCCAACTTTTTAGGTTTTTCACAAAAGTTTGCGCAATCTCTAAATTAATTCCATCCTGACCACTCATATCTTTTTCGGCACCAGTTGTTTTTATTGCTGCCTGAATAAAATTTTGCATTTCTGGTGATAATTCGGCTGAAGGTGGAAAAATTAAATCGCCATTGTAGAGTTTGCTGGCATTAATTTTAAGTGATTGCTGGACATCATCTTGCGTTAAATGATCGGCTTGGCTTTTATTTAAATTCGCCAAAATACTATGTGCAGTGACTAATAATTTTTTACCTTGTTCTGTTGAATCATCGATTTGCGATAGTGGCAATGTTTCTGAGGATTGTACTATATTATCGAAAGAGACGATTTTATCTTTTGCCCAACTAATTGCATCTAAAATATCGGGTATACGAATGCGGCCATCGTTATCAGAATCTAACAATTGTAATGTTCTTTGATCAAAATCTAAACCGGTTGTCGGGCAACTAAGTGCAACCCATAATTTAGGATCTAAATTGGCTAAGTTGATAATGTCATCGGCATTTTTTAATACGACTTGATCTAATCCACCAACACGTTGAAATGTCCAAGTATGACTCATAATCACCTCCATACCGAAATATTATTAATATATTCAATTATTAATAAGTATAACAGTATTCATTTTTTTAGAAGAGAATTGGAATGCTCACGTTTTAAGAGCCGTTAATTGTATCTTTGATAATTGATTTTGGTTGCCAAGCGCAACTTTATGATAGAATACCGCCTTATTATTTAATATCCAAATAAAAACCACAAATATGTCATTAATTAATCTTACCAATGCCTATTTATCATTTAGTGATGCGCCACTTCTTGATCATATTGATATGTCGATAGAAACTAACGAGCGAGTCTGTCTTGTTGGTCGTAACGGCGCCGGTAAATCAACTCTGCTAAAAGTGCTGAATAAAGAAATACCACTTGATGAAGGACAAATTGTTTATGAAAACAACGTTATTGTCTCTCGATTGCAGCAAGATCCACCTCGCGATATTCAAGGTAATGTTTTTGATTTTGTTGCGGAAGGTTTAAAAGAACAAGCGCAATTATTAAAAGATTATTATGCATTGTCACATCTGGTTGAAGCGGATCCCAGTGAAAGTAATTTATCGAAATTAGCTAAAATGCAAGAACAGCTTGATCACCAAAATGGTTGGCAATTGGATAATCGGATTCGTAATGTTATTTCTTCACTGTCATTAGATGGCGATGCATTATTGTCTTCGTTATCGGGTGGTTGGTTGCGTAAAGCGGCGTTAGCCAAGGCACTCGTTTGCCAACCATCAGTACTATTATTGGATGAACCTACTAACCATTTAGATATCGATACCATAAAATGGTTGGAAGAGTTTTTAAAAAGCTTTAATGGCAGTATTGTTTTTATATCGCATGACCGATCTTTTATACGCCAAATGGCGACGCGGATTATTGATTTAGATCGCGGTAAGGTTGCTTCTTGGGGCGGTGATTATGACAGTTATTTGCTAGGTAAAGAAGAAGCGCTGCGTGTTGAAGAGTTACAAAATGCCGAATTTGATAAAAAGTTAGCACAAGAAGAAGTCTGGATCCGTCAAGGTATTAAAGCTCGTCGAACACGTAACGAGGGGCGAGTGAGAGCATTAAAAGCGATGCGGCAAGAATATTCACAGCGTCGTCAAGTTATGGGCAATGCAAAAATGCAGATCGAAGAAGCACTGCGTTCAGGTAAAATTGTCTTTGAGCTAGATAATGTCAGTTATCAAATCGATGATAAAGTGTTGGTTAAGGACTTCACGGTACAAGTGTTACGTGGTGATAAAATTGCTCTAATTGGCCCCAATGGTATTGGAAAAACCACATTATTAAAACTGATGCTAGGTAGTTTAGCACCGACTTCCGGCAGTGTTCATTGTGGAACTAAACTTGAAGTGGCTTATTTTGATCAGTATCGATTAGAGCTTGATCCTGAAAAAACCGTTATGGATAACCTGGCAGAAGGTAAGCAAGAGGTGATGGTAAATGGTCGCTCAAGACATGTGCTTGGCTATTTACAAGATTTCCTATTTCCACCAAAACGAGCTCGAACACCGGTTAGAGCACTCTCGGGTGGCGAGCGAAATCGCTTATTATTGGCAAAACTCTTTTTAAAACCAAGTAATTTATTGGTGCTTGATGAACCAACTAATGACCTTGATATTGAAACGTTGGAACTATTAGAAGAACTTGTTAACGATTATCAAGGAACGGTTTTATTAGTTAGCCATGATCGGCAATTTGTCGATAACGTGGTTACTCAGTGTTGGTTTTTTGAAGAACAAGGCCGAATTGGTATTTATGCTGGTGGTTATACTGATGCTTTACAGCAACAACAGCAGGCTAAACCAGTGAGTGCTCAAGTCACCAGTAGTAAGAGCAATGAATCAGCTAAAAGTGACAGCAACAAAACCAATAGCTCAGACCTAACGCCAGAGCAAGCGACTAAAAAGAAGGTTAAATTAAGCTATAACGAACAACGAGAACTCGCCCAGTTACCTAATAAAATCGAGGAATTAGAAACAGCTATTGCGGATCTTCAAGCACAAATTGGCCATAGTGACTTTTTCAATCAACCTCATGAAGTCACCAGCCAAATACTGCAATCTTTAGCCGATAAAGAAGCTGAGCTTGAAGTAGTCTTTGATCGTTGGGAACAGTTAGAAGCATTAACTCAATAAGCGCTCAATGTGAGCGCTTATGCATGACTACCAAGTTTTTTTGGATAAAAAGTAAAAGAGTATTAGCGCTATAATCACAAAAATAGCGCCAACAAAGCCAATATAATGGGTGGATAAGTAAACTAGCACTTGGCTACCGACAAAGGCGCCACCACCGATACCGATATTATAAATACCCGAATAAACCGAGGTCGCAATATCAGCTGCATCAGGTGCAGCATCAATAACTTTACTCTGCATCACCATACCAATAATGGTAATCGCAAGCCCCCAAACCATACCTTGTAGTATTGCGGTTATGAGACTAAAAGAACAAACATAAAGCGATAATAAACAGATAATTAATAATATCACCGGCATAACTAAAATGGCGGTTGGATGTGGTTCGGCATATTTGGCAAAAATTAAACTACCAATCATGCCTGAAAAACCGACAGCTAATAATAAGCTCACGACAATTTGTTCACTAAAGCCACCAACATTAAGCATAAATGGCGTTATATAAGTATAAGCGGTAAAATGGCCGGTAATAATAATAGCAGTTAACAAATAAATATTTAGTAATACAGGTCGTTTAAGTACTTTAGGAATGGCTTTTAGTGAAATTGTGTTCATACTAGGCACAGCTGGTAATAAACAAAGTAATGAAGCCATTACACAAAATGCGATAAACCCGATACATAAAAATGTGACTCGCCAGCCAACCAATTGGCCGATCATTGTTCCAATAGGAATCCCTAATACTGTTGCCATTGAGGTGCCAACCACAATAAAGCCCATCGCTTTAGCTTTTTTACCATTGGGTGCTAATCGAACCGCTAAAGGCGTGGTAATGGCCCAAAATACCGCATGGGCGCAAGCAATGCCGATTCTAGCAACCATTAAACTATAAAAACTCCAAGCAAAGCCAGCCAAGATGTGACTAGCAATAAATAAACAAAATAGAAATATAAGTAGTTTACGGCGTTCCATTTTTGCGGTTAATACCGTTAAAGGTAAAGATAATAACGATACCGCCCAAGCATAAATAGTTAATAATAGCCCGGCATGCGCAACATCCATCGAAAAACTTTCAGCAATATTCGGCAGTAATCCAACTGGTACAAACTCTGTGGTATTGAATATAAACGCAGCAAGGGCAAGGCAGAGAATCGACGACCAGATTCGAGACCGTTTATTAGCATTATTCATGATTAATGTGATAGAAGGGATTGAGATTCAATGAGCTGATTATAGCTGAATATTATTGACTATTAAACAACGATGGCAAATAAATCATCAGATTAAATTAGTTATTTTTTGTTTAATCAGTGAGCTATTTTGCGACATTAAAACATATAAAAGTATTAAAAGAATCATTTAAAACCGATTATATTTGGGCTGGTTTATGTCTGCTCGGAGCAGTGTTTTTTATGTTCAAGGATAAAATTATCTCTTAATAGCAATATTCATAGTCAAAATATTATACAACTTGTTTATTCATCGCCATAAATTATGCGGTTATCAAAAATGTTAAGCAATCAATAGTAATGTGCTGTTCTTCATAAAAAAATTTTGCTAACTAGTGTTTACTGTTTTATTATCAAACTGTACTGTATTTATAATAATTATTGCTAATCCCATTATATAAAACTTGCCGTTTCTTTATTGGTTCTATTAAGTTGCGTTGTTATCATTAATTAAAATAGTACTTAGGAGATATTTATGCGTAAAAAGTTTTTATATTCATTAGTAGTATCTATTTTATTTTGTTTTAACGTCCATGCCATTGAGGTTAAAGATGTAACCACAAATCCGAATGATTTTTATCTTACCCAAGAACAAGCACCAGATAGTTTACATTTATTACCGCCACCACCAGCATTTAATAGCGTTGATTTTTTAAGAGATAAAGCCATGTATGATTGGGGAAAATCCATGCGAAATACTGAGCGAGGTAAACAAGCTTATCTTGATGCTGATTCGAGTAAAGATAATATTACTAAACAGTTTTCAGCCGCTTTTGGATATGATATTTCAATTGATAGCTCGCCTGAAATTTATAAACTTATTACCACAATGAAAGAAGATGCTGGCGATCTAGCAACTCGATCTGCAAAGCAGCATTATAATCGAATCAGACCGTTTTCATTTTTTAATGAACCGACATGTCGCCCTGAAGACGAAAAAACGTTATCGACCAATGGTTCATATCCCTCTGGTCATACCACAATGGGATTTGCTATAGCCTTAGTTTTAGCTGAAATACATCCAGAACGGCAAAATGAAATTTTAAAACGAGGTTATGAAGTTGGTGAAAGCCGAGTTATTTGTGGTTATCATTGGCAAAGTGACATTGATGCGGCAAGAGTCATGGCGGCGGCAGTAGTTGCACAGTTACATACTAATTCTGCATTTATTGAACAATTAGCTAAAGCAAAAGCTGAACTGAATCAATTTCAATAGCTATAGGGTGTTTGTAGGTAACTAAATCATTTTCTTATATTGGTTGTTATCCTTTAACAACCAATATTAATTTCCGTTATAGCGCCTTAAATGATATATCCGGCAAAATTGTTTCTCCTTGCCAATACAGTTGACTAGCAATTTGTGCGGCAATATTACAATATAATTGCGTAAATTCACTATCAGGATGACTGACTACCGTTGGTTGTCCAGAATCAAGATCTTGGCGTAATAAACGGTGCAGCGGCATTTGACCAAGTAATTTTGTTTGGTATTTTTCAGCTAGACGCTTAGCACCATCCTCACCAAAAATTGCTTCATGGTGACCACAATTTTCACAGATGTGATAACTCATATTTTCAATAATACCAAGAGTTGGAATATTCACTTTATTAAACATCGTGATGCCTTTTTGCGCATCAATTAATGCAATATCTTGTGGTGTGGTAACAATAACCGCTGCTGTAACAGGAATGTTTTGCGCCAATGTTAATTGGATATCACCAGTGCCTGGTGGCATATCAATAACCAAATAATCAAGTTCAGGCCAGAGTGTATCTTGTAAAATCTGTAAAAGCGCTTTACTTGCCATTGGTCCGCGCCAAACCATCGCACCATCGGCAGCAACTAAATAGCCAATTGAATTACTAGCAAGGCCATAAGCCATAATCGCTGACATATGTTTATTGTCAGGCGTTAATGGTTGTTCTTTTTCAGTGCCAAGCATGGTTGGGATTGACGGGCCATAAATATCAGCATCTAAAATACCCACTTTAGCCCCTTGTTTTTGTAACGCTAAAGCTAAATTAACTGCAGTTGAGGATTTACCAACTCCCCCTTTACCGGAACTTATCGCAATAATATTTTTGATATTCTTAATAGCATGGTGACTATTGGCTCGCTTTAATGTGGCAATATTATAGTTAATATTCCAATTCACATTTTCAACACCATCTAATTCAAGTAATAATGGCGTAACTGTTGTTTTCAGATCTTCAAAACCAGTTTGCCAAGCAAAAGGCATGGTCAAGCTAATCATTAGTTCTTGATTAACCCGTTCACATTGGGAAATAGCCCCAAGTTCAATCAGATTTTTCTGTAGAGTAGGGTGACGAAAATTCTCAAGAATTTTTTTTGCTTCCATGTTAATAAACCTTGTATCTAGCTCGTTGGTATATATTCAGTTATTTTACTTCAATTTGTTATCGATATTATCAATAACTTTAATGGACAATAAATTACAAAATTATCTTTTTTACATTCCAATAAAAATACAACCAGTTCAAAATTGATTGGTTTTATAAAGAAATTTAGGCAAATTATGGCATAAATCTAGCGATAATCACACGATTGTTGTACTATTTCTGCCATTATGAAATTAAAGGTAATAATTTAACATGACAACTCAACGCAAAATATTGGTGACTTGTGCGCTTCCATACGCAAACGGTTCAATTCACTTAGGCCATATGCTCGAACATATTCAAGCTGATGTATGGGTTCGCTACCAGCGCATGCGTGGCAATGAAATCTATTTTATTTGTGCCGATGATGCGCATGGAACGCCGATTATGTTGAAAGCTCAGCAATTAGGCATCACTCCTGAGCAGATGATCGCGGAAGTAAAAGTCGAACACCAACGTGATTTTGCCGGATTTAACATTAGTTTTGATAACTATCATTCAACCCATAGCCCTGAAAATCGTGAAATATCAGAACAAATATATAAACGTTTAAAAGCGAATGGTTATATTAAAACGAAGGTTATTTCACAACTGTTTGACCCTGAAAAACAGATGTTTTTACCTGATCGTTTTGTAAAAGGTACTTGCCCTCGTTGTAAAGCACCAGATCAATATGGCGACAATTGTGAGGTATGTAGTGCGACTTATAATCCTACTGACCTTATTGATCCTAAATCAGTCGTTTCAGGCGCAACCCCGATTTTAAAACAATCTGAGCATTTCTTCTTTGATTTACCTGAGTTTGCCACAATGTTACAAACTTGGATACGTTCAGGTACATTACAAGAACAAGTTGCTAATAAAATGCAAGAATGGTTTGAAGCTGGTTTACAACCTTGGGATATCAGTCGTGATGCCCCATATTTTGGTTTTGAAATTCCTGATGCACCGGGTAAATATTTTTATGTTTGGTTAGATGCGCCAATTGGCTATATGGGCTCTTTCCTTAACTATTGTAATAAAAATAATAAAGCGATTTTTGATGAATTCTGGAATAAAGATTCAACCACCGAGCTTTATCATTTTATTGGTAAAGATATTGTTTATTTCCATAGTTTGTTTTGGCCAGCAATGCTAGATGGTAGTCAACATCGCAAACCATCAAATATTTTTGTACACGGTTATGTAACCGTTGATGGCGCTAAAATGTCAAAATCACGTGGTACTTTTATTCAAGCAAGTACCTATCTAAAACATCTGGATCCAGATTGTTTACGTTACTATTATGCCGCTAAATTGTCGCCACATATTGATGATATTGATCTTAATCTTGAAGATTTTGTTCAACGAGTTAATAGCGATTTGGTAAATAAAGTGGTTAACATCGCATCACGTTCGGCTGGATTTATTAGTAAAAGATTCGACGGCAAATTATCTGATAATATTGCTGCACCAGAACTTTACGCCTTATTTGTCGAAAAATCGCAAGTTATTGCTGATGCTTTTGAAAAACGAGAATCAGGTAAAGCGGTACGTGAAATTATGGCTTTAGCTGACGAAGCTAACCGCTACATTGATGAAAAAGCACCATGGGTGGTTGCTAAACAAGAAGGGCAAGATCAGCAATTACAAGATATTTGTTCAATGGGGATCCATTTATTCCGTATTTTAATGACCTATTTAAAACCTATCGTACCTTCATTAGCTGAACGTAGTGAAGCATTTTTAAATAGTCAATTACAATGGCATACAATTGATAAAGCCTTAACCGGTCATAAAATTAACAGTTTTAAAGCGTTATTCAACCGAATTGATATGGATAAAATCACAGCCATGATTGAAGAAACTAAACAGCAAGCGGCAGCAACCACACCAGCAAAAGAAAAGGTAGCCGAACCAATTGCGGAAACTATAAATTTTGACGATTTTGCTAAAGTTGATATGCGCGTTGCCTTAATCAAAAACGCCAGTTTTGTGGAAGGTTCAGATAAATTATTGCAATTAACGCTAGATATTGGCGATGAAACCCGAAACGTCTTTTCCGGTATCAAACAATACTACCCAGATCCGCAAGTATTAATCGGGCGTTTAACCATTATGATTGCCAACTTGGCACCTCGTAAAATGCGTTTTGGTATTTCAGAGGGTATGGTGCTTTGTGCTAGTGGTAAAGATGATAATGAAGGTGTTTATCTATTATCACCAGATAGTGGTGCTAAACCGGGGATGCGAATCTCGTAAAGATCTCTAAACAATTCTTTAATCTGCATCTTAACAAGCTATTAGGCTTGTTAAGATACTTAAGTAAAATAATATTACAAATATAAGTTAGTTCTGTTGCTCAATTGATCGTTTGCTAAACCCAATAATAAACGTTTATTTTGGCAAATAAGTTTGGCGTATTTAATTTAGCGACATTCGTAACGTGCTGACAACTGAGTGAGGTTAGCATGACAAACAGGGATGTTTGGCAAGGTTCGTTAAAAGCGAACGAAGGCGGAAGGCAGTCATATCGTGACCAGTTACGTGGTCGCCGCGGGAGATTGTAAAGAGGGTTGGCGCCAACCCTCTTAACTCGGACGTAACCGCCGTATAGAAACAACCACAAAACAACAAAACGTCCGAAACTCAAACAACCAAAAAATTTGAGGAACGGGGTTTTTAAAGCCCAAAAATCCCCCTAAAGTTTCTCTGAAATAGGTTTTAAGGGCGTAATTAAAACATAATATTACGTTAAACTTTACAAAAATTAACAATTTAACAGCCTAAATAAGTTGCATGGTTTTTTCCAATCACTATACTTTTATAGCATATTTATATGAATGGATAAATTTTATGCCGGTAGGTATAAAATTGTAAATAAATCATTAATTTAATTGACAGGAATGTCGGATATGGGTTATAATTTAAAACACCAAACACCAAACACCAAACCTGCCCAACCTATAATTTAACGTTAGCAAAGTTAAGCACGTACGGCCTATTATCTCACTACAATTTATTTTTCCAGCAAATTCGGCAAAATTTTTTAAAATTTTTTCGTTTAGCCTTTTTATCTCGGCAGATTGTTTTCGCGTTAACTTTAGTTGTTTTACTTTCTATTTCTTTTGCTAATTATGCATTAACCGCTCAAACGACTAATGTTATTCAAGGTTCAGCACCTTATTTTACCTTTGATGGCGGTCGTACCCGGGTCACAAATTCGGAGGGTCTGCTTTGGATATCCCTTTCTGATGGTAGAAGATTTACTCCCACAACCAATAGTTCAGTAAGACATCCTATCGAGTTACCTGTTGTTGGTCAGAGTTTTAATGATATTGATATGTTAGTACCAACGAATACTCATTCTATTGTATTAAGTTCACTTATTGGCACACCGTATAATTATTGGGGTGATGATGATGGCGATGGTCAAGGAGTTAATGGTATCACCGCTACCGGTAGTTTAAATTTATCTATTGTTGATAGATGGGATCGACCTGTTGCCCGTAATGAAGTGCTGACTATTTGTAACGATAAGGCACCTTATAAATTAACCTTATCTAATATTGAAGGTACATTAAAAACACGTTATGGGGTACCTAATGAAAGTCGTTTTGCAGGTAATGTCACTTATTATATTAACCCTAAGGCAGCGCCAGAGATTTGTTATGCAAGACCTAACTTATCTTTAACCCACGCAGGTCCTGTTGACATATGGAACAGTTATAAGGGTTTTCTAACACAGTCAGCTACGCCATCGTCTTATGGTTTAAACTTCCCGACTACTGGTGCTAATGGTCTGTATTTTGATTTAGATATTGGTGGTGGTAGTCAAGCCTTATCTTGGGCGCCGGTTTCTCATGGTGGTATTACTGCGACGATGACCGGTTCAACAAGAGGCGAGGTTCGAGTCACCCTAACGGGTCCTGTTACTACACCATCGCAATGGGAATCAGAAAATCCAGGTAGAATCGATAGCCTATCTTTACCGCAGACATTTGAGTTAGTGGGTCGTGATAGTAGTGGTAATGCGGTGGTCAAATATGGATTTGTGTTAAAGCAGTGGTTTGTTAATCGTGGAGATAGGAACCAATATACCTATTCTAGTACGGAATCTTGGTGTAATAAGATTGGAGGATACCGTGTTCCAAAGGTCAAGGATTTAACTAATGCGTTTTGTTCAAGTAGGAATGTGAGTCAAGGCATATGTCCAGATGCAGTAGGTGCAACGCCTTCGTCATCTAATTATTGGTACATGCGCTACATTGGTGCAGGATTTTCCTCGGAATGGGGGCGGATGTCCGATTACACTGCCGCCAACTTCGGCAGAGCCAATGGTGATCCAGCCTATTTGACGAGTGATCTGTCGAGGGATCGGAACAAAAGATTGGCCGTTTTCACGGACTATGGTCGAGTTAATGACTACGGCCACGGCTACGGACTCTGTGTATATCCTTAGCTATTATTTCTTAGTTCTTAGATATTGAAGCAGAGGATAAGAAAAATAATGTTAGGGCAATAAAAAAGCGATTTTGTGGTGCGACATCCGCAATGTGCTGACAACTGAGAGAGCTTAGCATGGCAAACAGGGATGTTTGGCAAGGCTGTGTTTTGTCAGGAACAAATCACAGCCGGTGCGTTAAGAGCGAACGAAGGCGGAAGGCAGTCACGCAGTGACCACTTGCGTGGTCGCCG